>JAAETT010000153.1 GCA_024228115.1 bacterium | reverse complement strand
CGTCAAGTCAATCCGATACCGCTTCTTCGACATACGGGCCCCATGAATCGGCCCGCGACACGGCGAGAACCGATTGGCTGCGGGGGACGCAGTGCTTAGCATGACAACACTTCCGCCTTTGGTCGATACAAGGGACTAGACCCCATGACCATTGCAATCGTGGCGGTCGCAGCCGCACTCGCGTGGTGGCTCTGGGAGAAGTCGCGTCGCAAGACGCATCCGGTTCCGGCCTGCCTCCGAGCCGACATCACCCTGCCTCATGTGCAGGAATTCGAGCTCTATCACAACTCGCTCTCGCTCTGCTCGATGAAGTCGCGCATATGCCTCGCCGAGCTTGGTATCCAGTACGCCAGCCGACACATCGATCTGATCGAGACCGGAGCCTACGAGAACATCCGGCCGGCGCTCCTCGCAGTGAACCCGGCGGGCACGGTGCCCGTGCTCGTCCACGAAGGCCACCCCATCTACGAATCCCATGAGCAGATTCGCTACGCGGCCGGCCACGCGCCGCCGGATTCGCCGAGGCTCGTCCCCGACGACCCCGCGCTCGCAGCCGAGATGCAGCGCTGGATCGACCGGTCGTCGATCACCGACGACCCGCTCGAGCACGGGGACGAGAGCGCGGGCAACGCCGTGCCCGGCCTCACGGTTCCGATCTTCGCTGCGATGATCGACCGGATCGCATTCTGGAAGATCCTCGAAGGCCTGCTCTTCCATATCGATCGTCGACGGCCCGTCGTCTTCCTCGTTCTGAAGCTTCGCGGGCTCGCGGGCCTGGCGAAGCTGCGCCCGGTCGTCGCAGTCATCCGACGCAGCCACCGACAGATGGGGGAGCATCTCGACGCGCTCGAAGCGCAGCTGCGCGACGGCGGCGGGCCGTGGATCCTCGGCGAGGCCTACAGCCTCGCGGACGTGAGCTGGTCGGTGATCTTTGAACGACTCGCGCAGGTGGATTGCGAGCACGTCCACCTGCGCGAAGACCTGCGGCCGGAGTGCGCGGCCTACTGGGCGCGCCTCAAATCGCGCCCGAGCTACCGCGCCGCGATCCTCGAGCATCCCCATCCCACGATCGCGTACGGCACGAATCGTCTGAGGGAAGCCAAGGCCGCCGACCCCGCTCTGCGGGCCGCCCTCGAAGGCTCCGGATCGAGCTAGATCACCGCGTGGGAGTCAAGGAGACACGACGCCGAATTCGCTCGCGTGCGCGGTCAGTTTTGTGACTTTTCGCACAGAACCGGGCTCTTAGAGCCTCTATTGGGGGTTTCGTGACACACACCGGACCGCCAAGCCACTCACCTTCCAGATGGGATTGTTGGGGGCGAGCATGCTGCGCAGGACGAGTTGCGTTGGAAGTTGGGCTGTAAGCACGGCGGTTCTTGCGCTGCTTGCTTTCACATTGGGGCTGGCCCCCGCGATGGGTGCGCCGATCCTCGACCAGGATGCGACCGGTGCGCCGGGCTCCGCGCTCTGGGACGACAACGATTCGACCCTTGCGCAGGTCTTCACCGCCGGTGTGGATGGCCAGCTCGCGTCCATCGAGATCACATTGGAAGTCGTGCCGGACACGGGCTTCCAGTTTGTTGTCGCGCCGTTCAATCCGGCGTTCGATCCGATCACGAACCCGGTGCTGACCGGAATCGGGTTCGGCAGCGTCTTCTTTCCTGATACGACGCCCACGGGCACGACGCTGATCGACGTGTCGGGCCTGGCCATTACCCTGCAGGTCGGCGACATGCTGGTCTTCTTCGCCGAGCATGACGACGTCTTGTCAGTGGCCGGAGCTTCGGGCTATTCAGGCGGTGACGCGTATTTCGAGTGCCCGTCCGCCGGTGGCTGCGTCGATCCGCTGGGCCCGCCGGGTACCGTTGCACCGGGCAGGTCATGGTTTGCGGTGGATGAGGCGGGCGTCGGCATCCGGAATGTCGCGTTCCGGACCTTCGTCGTCCCCGAGCCCGGCCTGGCGCTGCTCGCAGGGTTGGCCCTGCTGGCGCTGCACACGCGCCGGTAGGCTCGATCCGTCAGCAGGCCCTCGAATCGAGGGTCTATTGGTGAACCGGCCTCTTCCCGGCCCTCCTTTCGCCGCGACAGGCCGAAGGCCCTCATCAGCCCTAAAGGCCGGGCTCCAATGGGACGAAATACCCCATGGAGGCCGCCGGGTCTCGCTTTCGTACGGCACGAATCCTTGCGGCCGGGGGGATCCATTGTCCGCGGCTCGTTGGCTCCACCCGTCTCGCAGCCTTCCCGCCAAACTCTCGCTCTTCGCGTTGGCGGCGACGCTGTTCGCATCGCTCACGGTCACGGCGATCTCCGTGCAGTCCATCGATTCCTTCCTGCGCGCCGAGATCGAGCAGTCGTTTCCAGAAACGCTCCGCACGGCGAGCTCCCAGCTCGACCTCTGGTATCAGCAACGCGAGCTCGATGTAGGGGTGTTCGCCAAGAGCGATATCCTGCGCCAGAACGTTCCGCGCCTCGAAGCTTCTGGAGGGGCTTCGGCCAGGGCTGAAGCGGAAATCGACCAATACCTCCGGTACGTGCTGAGCAGTTTTCCGCAGTACCGGGCGCTCTTCGTGGTCTCGGAATCCGGCGAGGTGGCGCGCTGGGTCGGCGACGAGGAGAACCTCCCGGAAGAGATGCTCGTCGAGATCATGAGCGCCGGGGATGCCGTGGCGCCGGTGAGATGGACCCATGGGCGCCGGGTTCAGGTGCTGTCGGTTCCGCTGCTTGGTGAACGGGAGCGTCCGATTGGAAGCCTGTTGGCGCTGCTTCGCATGAGCGAGCTGGATGATATGTTGAGTGGCCTCGAACTCGCGGACACCTGGCGGGCGCACGTCGCCGATCTTTCTCATCGGATCGTGTCATCGACCCATCGAGATGAGGTCGGGCGCACCCGAAGCACCCTGTTGCCCGCCCCGATCGAAGGTCGGCAAGTCTCGGATTACATCGACCTCGAGGGCGTCCGCGTCGTAGGCAGTCACACCGATTTCGGTCGCTTCGGCTGGATCCTGGCGCTTGAGGTCCCGTACGACGAGGCGTTCGCGCCAGTCGTCCAGAGCATCGGGCGTATCGCTGCCATCGATCTGGCCGTCGTCATCGTTCTTGCGCTCGCGGCATTTCGGATCGTCATGTCGATCACCGGACCGATCGAAGCGCTTTCCGAGGCAGCACTGCATATCTCCGAAGGGGGCGACCCCGCAGAGCTTCCCGCCGAGATCCGCCAGGATGAGGTCGGGATCCTCACCCGTGCCTTCCGCGCAATGACGACGAGTCTCGCTGCCAAAGCCGAAGAGCTGGAGGAGAGTCGCCAGCAGGTAGAAGAGGCGAACCGCGCGCTCACCGACAACAACGAGGAGCTACGGCGCGCCAACGAGGTGTTGGAGCAGCTCTCGATCTCGGATGGGCTCACGCGCCTGCACAACCACAGGTATTTCCAGGACCAATTGGCGAAAGAGGTTCGGCGGGCTGATCGCACAGGCGCACCGCTCGCCCTCGTGCTGGCCGATATCGATCACTTCAAATGCTGGAATGACGAGCTGGGCCATGCTTCTGGCGACCAGATCCTTCGCCAGGTCGCCGACGCGATGGCCGAGATCGTGCGCGATTCGGATCTACTGGCACGCTACGGCGGAGAAGAGTTCGCGGTTCTCGCGCCGGCTACAGAGCTCGACAGCGCCGTGGCCCTGGCGGAACGCCTGCGTCTTGCCATCGTTGAGACCGTTTTCGACGTCGAACCTGCGGCCCATGACCGAAAGGTGAGCGCTTCGTTCGGTGTCGCGCTCTTCGACGGCGATTCTGCGCGTTTGTTCTCCCAGGCCGACCGTGCGCTCTACGCAGCCAAGGAAGGTGGACGGGATTGTGTCGTGTCGGCAGGCGATCTGCCCGAGGTCGCCTAGCGCAGCAGGCTGCCGTGGATCCAGCCGACCGGCCCGAGTGAGGTTCGGACGAGCACCCACTCTTCTTCCTCCCTCGCCGGAAAGACCGGGGTTCCCGGGGACAAGACGGTCACGATGTCGTCATCGGTCGATGGGCCTGCCCGGAGGTTCACGCGGGCGCCGCGGACGAACCGAGCGCCAGGGACATCACGGACCTGGCGCGCTTCTTCGGAAACCAGCTCCGCCATCCGTCTGGCGCGATACACGAAGAAGATCGCCGCTCCGAAGCGCTCTTCACGGATCTGCAGGTCGGCCTCTTCGAGCTTGGAGCGGGCTTCGACCATGTCACTCGCTCGCCAGGGGGCGTCTTCCGCGGCGCGCTCGACCTCGATCCGGGCCTGGGCCAGGGATGAAACCGCATCGGCTCGGCCGTGACGTCCGCGCAGGCCCGACTCGACCGAGACCAGGGCTTCTTCAGCGCGACGCAAGTCGTCTCGCAACCTCTCGACTTCTCGTTGGAGTCGGTCGGCCCGCTCGTCTGCCGCGCGTCGATAGACTTCAGTGCCAATCGCAGGATCTGCAGTCGGGGCCGGCGCCGGGCTCGTGCACGCGCTCAGTCCCAGAATGAGAGCAGACGTAGTGGCCTGTCGGAGAGAGCGCCATCCCGGGTGCATGAGGGTGTTTCGACGGATGCGCCGCTGGCTTGAGCCGAGGGTGACGCAACAGGAGTGCACAACGGCCATCAGCAACACGAATGTGCAACTCGGAGCGCGGCAAATCTTCGCCTCTCAGCATTGCCCTACGCCGAAGAAGACTCGTGCCCGGTGTTCCCGTGTCGGGCGCCATCATGGTCGCTTCCGGTCAGGAACCGCCGATCGAAACGCTACGCAGACGCAGGGCGTTGCTGATCACGGAGATCGAGGAGAGGCTCATCGCGCCGGCAGCAAGCATGGGGGATAGCAGCCAGCCGAAGGCCGGATAGAGCGCACCGGCGGCGATGGGGATGGCCAGCCCGTTGTATCCGAAAGCCAGGAACAGGTTCTGGCGCAGGTTCCGCGCGGTGGCCTTCGCGAGCCGAATCGCCCGGGGCAAGCTGGCGAGGTCGCCACCGATGAGCGTGACATCGGCCGTTTCCATCGCGACATCGGTTCCGCTGCCGAGTGCGATGCCGACATTGGCCACCGCCAGAGCGGGGGCGTCGTTGATGCCGTCGCCGGCAAAGGCAACCATTCGCCCCTCCGCCTGCAACCGCTCGACCAGATCGGCCTTGTCGCCGGGCAGAAGGCCGGCGGCGATCTCGTCGATGCCGAGTTCCGAAGCGATGGCTCGGGCCGTTGTCTGGGTGTCGCCGGTAGCCATCACGATGCGGAAGCCGCGTTGCTGAAGCTCTGCGACGAGTTCACTGGCCCGCCCGCGAACCGGATCGGCGACTGCGATCGTACCGGCCAGGGCCCCGTCCACGGCGACGTGGACGACCGTGCGGCCCGCGGCTCTCAGGGCTTCCGCTGAATCCTGATTCACCGAGATTCCCCGGCTGGCCAGAAAGGCCTCAGAGCCAAGGGCAACCTCGTGTCCATCGACTCTTGCCGATACACCCTGGCCCACGTGGGCCTCGAAGGCTTCGGCTTCGGTCAGGCGAAGCGACCGTTCGTTGGCGGCGCGGACGATCGCATCGGCCAGCGGGTGCTCACTGCCGCGTTCGAGGCTCGCGGCAAGCTGGAGGAGTTCCGTCTCGTCGCGACCTTGCACGGCGAGTAGATCCGTCAGTTGGGGCCGGCCTTCCGTGAGCGTTCCGGTCTTGTCGATGACCAGGGTGTCGGCCTGGGCGAGCGATTCCAGCGCATCGGCCTGGCGGAAGAGAACACCGGCGCTGGCGCCGCGTCCCATCGCGACGGTAATCGACATCGGCGTGGCAAGACCGAGGGCGCAGGGGCACGCGACGATCAGGACGGCCACCGCGGCCAACACACCGTTGGCAAGGCGAGGTTCCGGGCCGACGGCAAGCCAGGCAAGCAGGGCGAGCGCCGCCGCGAGCACGACGGCGGGAACGAACCAAGCTGCCACGGCATCTGCCAGGTTCTGGGCCGGCGCCCGACTGCGCTGGGCTTCCGCAACCCGCGCCGCGATGCGTGAGAGGAGTGTTTCGGAGCCGACCCGACGCGCCTCCATGACGAGGGCACCGGTTCCGTTCAAGGTTCCCCCGACGAGCTCGTCGGCCTCCGCCTTGGCGACCGGAATGGGCTCGCCTGTGACCATCGATTCATCGACCGCGCTGGTGCCGGAAACCACCGTTCCATCGACGGGGATGGCTTCGCCGGGGCGCACACGCAACCGATCGCCGACATGGACGTGGCAGATCGGTACGTCTTCCTCCGTCCCGTCGTCTCCGATTCGAAGGGCCCGAGCTGGGGCGTGATCGAGGAGTGAGCGCAGGGCGTCGCCTGTACGACGGCGGGCGCGCAGCTCGATGACCTGCCCGAGCAGGACGAGAGTGACGATGACCGCCGCGCCCTCGAAGTAGACCGGTGGGTGCCCGTCGGGCCCGCGGAACGTTGCAGGAAAGATCTCGGGAAAGAGTGTGGCGATGAGGCTGGAAAGGAAGGCGATGCCCGTTCCGAGCGCGACGAGGGTGAACATGTTGCCCCGGCCGTTCAGGAGTGAGGCCCACCCCCGGGCGAAAAAAGGCGCGCCACCCCAGAGCACCACGGGCGCAGCCAGGGCCAGCTGGATCCAGGGAGAGGGCTCCCATCCGAGGCCCATGCCGCCCATCGTCAAGATCAACAGGGGGCCCGCGAGCAACGCGCAGACCCACAGGCGTCGCTGCATGTCATGGAGCTCGCCGTCGTCCTCGACATCTGCAGTCGGATCGGCCGGCTCCAGGGCCATCCCGCATTGCAGGCAGGGTCCCGGCTCCATTGCGCCAACGCCCGGGCACATCGGGCAGATCCAATCCCATCCAGATTCGGGGGCCCCGGAACTCATCGCCCGAGCCGCCCGAATTTCGAGAAGACGTCCAGCAGCTCATCCTTCTTGCGCTTGCGTTCCGCGGGGCTGCCGCTGGCGAAGGCCTGGGCCACGCAGGTCTCCACATGACTCCCAAGCACGAGCTTCCCCGCCTGGTCGAGGGCCGCCCGAACCGCGGCGATCTGCAACAGGACATCGACGCAGTAGCGCTCCTCGTCGATCATCCGCTGAATCCCCGCGACCTGCCCCGCAACCCGCTTGAGCCGCCGTTCCACCGCCGTCCGAGTGTCGTCATCCATACGGATACCTTATACCCCTATGGGGTATCAAGCAAGAACGCAACGGGCGGGGTCGGGTCTAGTAGCGGTCCAGGGTGGCGCGGAGTTCGCTGGTAACGGATTCGGCGAGCGAGGTGGGTTCGAGCACGCGCACGCCGGAGCCGAAGGAGAGGACCCAGCGGGTCAGCTCTTCCCCGGTTCCGACCTGCATACGGAGTTCGATGCTGCCGTCTTCGCGGGCCGTCATCTCCTGGCTTGGGTGCCAGGCATGCTCCTGGACATACAGGGCCCAGCGCTTTTCGAAGTGCAGGCGCACCGGCTCGGGCGGCTCGGCGACCACGCCGAATGAGGAGCCCGTGTAGGCGTCGAAGTCGAAATCCTCCGGCACTTCGAAGGGGCTTTCGGTCAGGCTGGCCTCCCGAACCCGATCCACGGCGAAGGTTCGCACCTCACCACTCTTGTGGTCGTGGCCGATCACGTAGAGGCCGCCGTTCTTGTACCAGACCCGGTAGGGATCCAGATTCCGCACGCTCACCTCGCCAGTGCGGCCGGTCTGGTACTCCATCGCGACGCAGCGGTGATCGAGGACGGCCTCGTTGAAGACGCGAATCACGTCTCGCAACTCGTCGTACTTCTTGTGGGGGCCGGGTTGGATGCGGAAGGAACTGCGGAGCTGCTCCAGAAAGGCCGTGAGTTCCGGCCCGAGGCTCGCGCGCACCTTGGCCATGGCCGAGTGGATCGAATCATGGAAGACCGTGCCCTCGAGGATGCCGAGCAGGTCTTCGCCGAACGCCAACGCGAGGACTTCGTCCGCCGTAAAGGGTGCGTCGCCGAGTTCGAAGGTCTCGTACAGCCGGTAGAACACGCGCCCGTCCCGCTTCTCACTGGTGACCGGGAAGCCCGCGTACATCAGGGCGTCGAGATCGCGGTAGACCGTGCGGCGTGTGACCTCGAGATCGCTGGCCAGGTCGTCGAGGCCGATTCCGTAGTGGCTACGGGTCAACCGCTGGATCAGACGCCATTGCCTTGCGAGCTGGTCGCCGCGCATCTGGCTCTACTTGTTCACCCGCTCCACGTATTCGCCCGTGCGGGTGTCCACGCGTACGACCTCGCCCTCCTTGAGGAAGAGCGGCACCTGGACCACCGCGCCGGTCTCGAGCGTCGCGGGCTTGGTGGCGCCAGAGGCCGTGTCGCCCTTCACGCCCGGGTCGGTCGTGGCGATTTCGGCTTGGATGAAGGCAGGAAGCTCGATGTTGATGGGCGTTCCCTTGTAGAGGATCACATCGATCTCGATGTTCTCTTTCAGGAACTTCACCGCATCCCCAACCTGCGCCTTCGAGAGCGACATCTGGTCGTAGCTCTCGTTGTCCATGAACACGAGATCTTCGCCATCCTGGTAGAGGTACTGCATGTGGCGCTCATCGATGTCGGCCTCGGCCACCTTCTCCCCCGAGCGGAAGGTCTTGTCGAGTACGCGGCCTGTGCGCAGGTTCTTCATCTTGGTGCGCACGAATGCACCGCCCTTGCCGGGTTTCACGTGTTGGAAATAGGTCATCACGAACGGCTCACCGTCCATTTCGATCTTGAGACCGTTCTTGAAGTTCGAGGTGTCGACGGCCATAAGCCTTTGGATCTCCAGGGAATTCGGGCGCGAGAGGGTAGCCGCTGATCGCCCCGCAGCTAGCTCCGGCGAAGGCCCTGGAGCATGCCCATGACCCGCTGGCGGATCTCCACGGCGGACCGTTCCGGTGGCTCCGCGAGGAGTTCCTCCGGGGCGATCGGCGGGCCGTAGGCGATGCGGTAGCTGACAGGAAGCGGGAGGAGCCCGAGCGGCCCGAACAATGGGAAGGTGGGCGTAATCGGGAGGCTTGGCAGCCCGAGTTGCCCCGCCAGCGTTTCGAGATTCGCGATCACCGGGGCCTGGCTCTCGGGGCCGAGCATCGCCACGGGTACGATCGGTACCTGCGCGAGGAGCGCCTCTTCGACGAAACCCGAGTGGAAGCGCTCGAGTTCGAAGCGAGAGCGGAAGCTCTTGCCGATGCCCGCCACGCCCTCGGGGAAGATCAGGACCCGATCGCCTCGGGCGAGCAGGGCACGAAAATTCTCGCGCGTGCCGATCACCTGGCCCATCGCCGAGTAGAACGGGCGCACAGCGGGGATCTGCTCGACGAAGCGATCCACCAGAGCGCGTAAGACCCGGGGCGGGTCGGTCTGCAGAAGGCCGTCCATGATGAGCATGGCCGCGTCGAAGGGGAGGACGCCGCCGTGGTTCGCAACCAGGATGACGGCGCCGTCCTGGGGGATGTGCTCGAAGCCCTGGCTGCGCACGCGGAACCAGCGCCGATACAGGAACTCGAAGAAGGGGCGAGCGCGTCCGATGGCTTCCGGGTCGAGGCCGAAGGGGTCGTCCAGGTCTTTCGGTGGACGCGGGGTGGGTAGGCCGGGCAGGGCGCCCTGCTCACGAAGTCGGGTGCGGAGTCCGTCGAGCGCCTCGTTCCAGAGCTCGGCCTCTGAGCTGGCGATCTCGAGCCGAGGGCGCCCGAGCATGCCGTCGACCAACTCTCCAATCGAGTCTTCGCCCGTGGGTGTCATCGACGGAGAAGGTATCGCCCGTGCGAAGGACCGCCCAGGCGGCCTACGCTACGCGTCGGATTGTCTTCCTGAAGGAGTCCCCATGTTGCGCCGCTCTCTCGTCATTCTCGGCCTTCTCCTGGCGGGGGTGCTCGGCTTTCTCCACTACGCGGGCACCGGCGCCGGTACGCCGGCGCCTCTTGGTGGGACACCGGAAGCCCGAGAGATCGCTCCGGCCGTCGTGGCCGCGCGGGCGGAAGCCGTGCAGAGTGCTGCGCACGAGCTTGGGGTCGCTCGCTCGAAGCAGATCTTGTTTGGCGATCTCCATGTGCACTCGACCTTCTCGTTCGACGCATTTCAGATGAGCCTGCCGATGGCCGGTGGAGACGGCGCCTACCCGGTGGCCGATGCTTGCGACTTTGCGCGCCACTGTGCCGGCCTGGATTTCTGGTCGATCAACGACCATGCGGTCACGCTCGGCCCGCGCCGCTGGGCCGAGACTGTCGACACGGTCCGCCAATGCAATGCCGTTGCGGGGGATTCGGAGAATCCGGATACGGTGGCGTTCCTCGGCTGGGAGTGGACCCAGGTCGGTACGACGCCCGATAGCCACTACGGCCACAAGAACGTGATCCTCCGGGATCTCGAGGACGAACGGATCCCGACCCGCCCGATCAGCGCTGGTATTCCGGGTGGAGCGGCTGAAGAGGGCATCACGGCCCCACCGCCGGTCGTACTGGGCCTCCTCAGTGTCGCGGCCTGGAAGACCGGCGGGCCGGAGTTCGCCGAATACCTCCTGGAGACGGGGGGATTCGTCGACTGCGAAGCGGACGTTCCGGTCCGCGATCTTCCCACCAACTGCAGGGAGATCGCGCCCACGCCGAAGTTGTTGTTCGAGAAGCTCCGCGATTGGAACCTCGCCACGCTCGTCATCCCGCACGGCACGACCTGGGGTTACTACACACCGCCGGGCTCGGCCTGGGACAAACAGCTTGTAGCGGGAATGCACGATCCGGAGGCGCAGCGTCTGATCGAGGTGATGAGCGGGCATGGGAACTCGGAGGAGTACCGTCCGTTCAGGGAAGTGATCCTCGGAGCGGACGGGTCGCGGACCTGTCCTCCTCCGACCGATTCCTACCTTCCCTCTTGCTGGCGCGCCGGTGAGATCATCCAGGCGCGCTGCGCAGCAGAGGGTGCAGGGGAAGAGGAGTGCCAGGAACGCGCCGCGGTGGCTCGCCAGCATTGGGTCGATGCAGATCGCAACGGAGGCGCCTCTACCGTTCCCGGCGTGGTGGCGACGGAATGGCAGGACGCCGGCCAATGTCGCGACTGCGAGATTCCGTCCTTCAACTACCGGCCGAAGAGCTCGGTCCAGTACATCCTCTCGCTCTCCGATCCGGAAGCTGAGGCCGACGCCGATCGCTTCCGTTTCGGCATCATCGCTTCGAGTGACAATCATTCGGGCCGGCCGGGCACCGGCTACAAGGAGTTCTCCCGCGCCGAGCTGACGGAGGCCCGGTTCGGGAATTTCGTGCACACTCCACTCGGAGCGCCGCCGGATCGCGAGCCGGTCGCCCACTCGGAGCCCGCCGCCACCGAGTTTTCCACGGCGGTCTTCTCGAGCTGGGAGACCGAACGTCAGTCCTCGTTCTTCATGACAGGCGGTCTTGCCGCGGTCCACTCGGAGGGGCGGAGCCGGGAAGAGATCTGGGATGCCATGCAACGCAAGGAAGTGTATGGCACCAGCGGCCCGCGCATCTTGTTGTGGTTCGATCTGTTGAACGGTCCGAACGGCAGCCCGGTTCCGATGGGTGGGCAGGTCGCGCTGGCAGAGCCGCCGATCTTCCAGGTGCGTGCGGTCGGCTCCTTCGAGCAGAAGCCGGGCTGCCCGGCTGACGCCGGTGCGGCGATGGCCCCCGGGCGCCTCGAACGCGTCTGCCAGGGCGAGTGCTACCACCCCTCGGACGAGCGTCGTCCGATCAGCCGTCTGGAGATCGTCCGCATCCTTCCCCAGGAGAATCCGAGCGAAGACGTGACGCCCCTGATCGAGGATCCGTGGCGGGTGATCCAATGCAGCGGCGATCCGTCGGGCTGTCAGGCGGCCTTCACGGATCCGGACTTCACGGGCCCGGAGCGTGATGCGGTCTACTACGTGCGCGCGATCGAAGCTCCGAGTCGGGCCGTACAAGCGGACCCGCTCGCCTGCACATTCGACGAGACGGGGCGCTGCGTTGCGACGTCGCCGTGCTCGGACCGCCCGTGGAGCGATGACTGCCTGGCCGAGACCGAAGAGCGAGCCTGGTCCTCGCCCATCTTCGTCGACTACCGGGGCGACTGACCGGCGTTGACTTCGGGGACGGGGTTTACAATTGACTTATCGGAAGGGGGCAAAGCCCCCTTCCGATGAGTCAATTGTAAACCCCGTCCCCGAAGTCAACGCCTCGCAGTGGGTCTAGCCCTTGGCCTCCTGGAGGGCGGCCGTCAGGGCGGGGATGACGTCGAAGAGATCGGCGACGACGCCGATCTGGGCGACCTCGAAGATCGGCGCGTCGGCGTCCTTGTTGATGGCGATGATGAAGTTGGAGCCCTTCATGCCGACCAGGTGCTGGATGGCACCGGAGATGCCGGCGGCGACGTAGAGCTTCGGCGTCACGACCTGACCTGACGAGCCGACCTGGTACTCGTGGGGCAGCCAGCCGGCATCGACCACCGGGCGCGAGGCGCCCATGGCGCCGCCCAGAACGTCGGCCAGGGGCTGGATGACCTCCTTGAACTTCTCCGGATCTCCCACGCCGCGGCCACCCGAGATGATGACCTCGGCTGCCGAAAGATCGACGCCCTTGGATGCGGCGACCTTGGTTTCGACGAACTTCGAACGCGCACCGGAGGTGTCGACCGAGAGGCTCTCGGTTCCACCGTCGCTGGAACCTTCGAAGGCCGGCAAGGCGCCCGGCTGGATCGTCACGACGGCCTTGTCTCCAGGCACGGCGATCCGGGCATCGAGTTTGCCGTTGAAGACGCGGCGAATGTAGGCGCCGTCCTGGAAATCGAAGACATCCGAGACGAATGCGATGTCCAGGCCCGCGGCGATGCGCGGAGCCACATCCCAACCACTCGGTGTGTTGGAGATGAGCACCACATCGGCACCCGAGGCATCGACCGCGGCGCGAATGGCTGCGGCGTAGCCCTCGACGTTGTAGTTGGCGAGCGAGGCGTCGTCGGCCACATAGACCGTGCCGCCGCCCTTCTTGGCGAAGCTCTCGGCCTCGCCGGCGATGCCACTGCCAATGACCAGGCTCTTGACGTCGCCGCCGAGCTTCTGGGCGAAGGCGGCCAGCTCGTAGCTGGCTTCGCGGATCACGCCGTCCTTGATTTCCGTGACGATGAGGATGTTGCCCATCGGTGTTCTCCTTGTGCAGGCTCCCCTTAGAGGAGGCCCAGCTCCTTGATCTTGCCAACGAGCTGGGTCACCACCTCGTCGGTCGAGCCTTCGATGATCTCTGCGCCTTCGCCGCGCACCGGTGCGTAGATCTTCTCGATCTGCGCCTTGGCGCCAGCTGCACCCACGGTGCCCGAAAGGCCGAGATCGCCCGCGCCCTTCGTATCCAGGGGCTTCTTCTTCGCGGCCATGATGCCCTTGAGTGAGGCGTAGCGGACCTGGTTCAGGCCAGACTGCACCGCGATCAAGCAGGGCTTGGCGAGGTCAACCACCTCGAGGGCGCCGCCCTCGAGCTCACGCTCGCAGCGGTAGCCGTCACCCTCGGGCTCGGCCTTCATGACGGCGGTGGCGCTCGGTACGCCCATCAGCTCGGCGAGCATCGGCGGCACAGCCGACGCGTTGCCGTCGTCGGACATCAGGCCCATCAGGACGAGATCCGGGCTCTCTTCCTTGGCCACGGCGGCCAGCACCTTGGCAATACCAAGGGCATCGGAACCGTCGATCTCCGCGTCCTTCACGTGGACGGCGCGGTCGGCGCCCATGCCGAGCGCCGTGCGCAGGGCCTGGGTCACACGATCGGGACCGATCGACACCACCACCACCTCGGCTTCGCCTGCATCCTTGATGCGCAGCGCTTCCTCGAGGGCGAACGTGTCGTAGCTGTTGATCTCGAACTTGATGCCATCTTCTTTGATCCAGGTGCCCGCGCCATCGATATCGAGACGGGCATCCTGGTGCGGCACCTGCTTCAGGCAGACCAGGATCTTCATGGGGACACAGCCTCCGGGTTACGGTCAAAGGGGGCCCGAGGCGCTCCGGTCCCAACGGGGGAGGGGGCTTCGAGCGAGGGCGGACGGTAACGGAGTGGGGGGCGCTTTTCAACAACCGCGGCGGGGGAAAGTGCCCCAGATCCGAGGGCTTACAGCCGCGAGACGAAGACTAGTGACCCATGAAACCGAGAAAGTCCTCGAGCCGCGTCACACGCAGGTAGGGATTCGTGCGTTTCTGCTCGGCCATCGTGGAGGACGGCTCGGTGGAATAGAGGTGGCCCGGGTAGAGAAGCGTCTCGTCCGGCAGCTTGCCCAGCTGGTTGTGAAGGCTGTCATACAGCGCTGTCGGGTCGCCTCCCGGCAGATCGACGCGGCCACAGCTGCCAAGGAAGAGGGTGTCGCCAGACACCAGGCTGCCGGGTCCATCCGCGGGTTCGACCAGGAAACACTGCGAGCCGGGTGTATGGCCGGGAGTGTGCAAGAGGCGGATGGTCATCGAGCCGAGCTCGATCGTATCGCCGCCCTCATGGCGCACGATGTCGTTCTCTGAGATGCCGGTCACCTGCCGCAACCCGTCGGCTTCCTGCTTGTTGACGTGCACCGGCACCGGCTGGCGCGCCATCAGCTCCGCG
Source organism: bacterium (assembly GCA_024228115.1). Taxonomy (NCBI): domain Bacteria; species bacterium. The sequence goes on along the minus strand of JAAETT010000153.1, from coordinate 24,959 downwards.
AGCCCCTCGATCTCCATACCGAAGATGGAACCGCCGACGTGATCCTGGTGGTAGTGCGTCACGAGTGCGCCAACCACGTTCATGTCGTCGGCCGCCGCCTGGTCGAGGAGTCCGCCGACATTCCAGGCGGGATCGACGAGGAGACACTCCCGGGTCTCACGGCTCCCCACCAGGTAGACCAGGTTGGCCATCTCGCCGGCGGGCATCTGATGAAAGTAGAGGTCGCTTGAAGGGCTCACGCTGTCTCCTGGTCGATGAGGGTGCACCATCAGCGTTGCGATCGCTCTTCCGCACGAATCTGGAGCTCCTTCGCGTGTTGGCGGCGAGCCTCCATCTCCGCGAGCGCCTCGATCTCTGCGGTTCGAGTCCGCAGCTTCTCGAGGTTCGTGGCCTCGGCGCCGGGCGGGCCGCTCGCCACGGCCGGTGGCGTTTCCGAAGGCGTCGCGCCGGGTCGATACTCCACGCGGCGCACGATCTCATGCTCCTCGTCGTCCCGGTCCCGGGCCAGGAAGCGCAGCTCGTTCGTGCCTGGTTTCAGCTCGACGAAGGCATCGAAGCTGCCGTCGGGAAACACGCGCAAGGCCCGGGCCGCTTCACCGGTCGTCACGTTGACGACCTCCAGGTGCGCGAGGCCCACGAGGTCGAGCTGGCGCAGGCGGTTCACGATGAGCCCCGGGCGGGTGACGGTCTCGAGCCGGCCAGACGTCCACCCGGTCATGCGGGCGAGCACCTCCAGGCCACTCTCGGCCTCGGGGCCGATTGCGAATGCGAACAGGCGGATCTCATCTCGGCCGGCTGCCACGGCCGCTTCAAGGGCGTAGCGCTCGGCTCGATTTCCGAGCAGAGGGCGCGTCGGTGCGCCGTCCGACAGGAACACGATCGAACGCAGTCGATCGTCCGGAAGGCCCAGAGGAGGGCGCAGGAGGTCGTGGGCCTTCTCGACGGCGGCCTGATAGTTCGTGCCCGCGGATTCCCAGAACAGATCGCGGGGAACGTCGGTCAAGGCGCGGGCCAACTCATTGCGTGTGGCGCCGAGCGGTGCGACCACCCGGGCCTCTTCGGCGAAGGTGACGACGCCGACGCGGAAGCGCGCCGGATCGAGACGGGAAGCCAGCGCACGGGCTGCCTCGAGTTCGGCGGCGAGGACCGTGTCCTCGAAATCCTGCTCGTCGCGCAATCGCTGCACGAGCGGCGTTTCGCCTGTCTGCTCGATGAGCCACTCGATGAGTGCGGGGTCCGTCCTGCCCGAGGGGCCGTCGCCGTCGAGCTCGAGGCCGGAATCGAGCAAGGTGCTCTCAGAAACGTCGAGGGCGATGACGACGTCGTGGCCATCGCCGCGCCGGCTGCCGCCATGGCCTCGCACCTCGAAGAGCGGATCGTCGGTCGTGTCCTCGGCGAGGGCCGGCGCATCGATCTCCAGGAAAGGGTGCGGGGCCTTCGCGATCGGCGGGCCGGCGGCCCGCACGGGAGAGGGGCCGGCGGCGGGCGTCAGCATCAGAGCGAGCAGCAGGAGCGGGTGAACCAGGCAGCGAGCATCCACCCAGGGATCATCGCCCACGAAGGCCAAGCAGGCGACGGGAGGGGTTCTTCCGCAACCTGCTAGAGCACGACCTCGAAGCCCTCGAACTGGGGAGGGCCGAGGTAGGTGCCCTGGGGCGCCCGGCCCCGGGCGTGGGCCTTCCGGAAATGCTCGGATTCGGTCCAGGCCGAAAAGGCCTCCTGGCTCTCCCAGACGGTGTGGGAGGCGTAGAGGACGGCCTCGTCGTCCGCCGGCCCCTTCAGCAGCTGGAAGGTGCGAAAGCCCGGCACCTCTTCCAGGTACGAATCCCGACTGCGCCACAGCTCCTCGAAGACTTCCTCGCTCCCGAGAGCGATGCGAAACCGATTCATCGCGATGAACATTGTCTTCTCACTCCTCGTCGTGAAGATTCACCCGCAGCAGTTCGCCCTGGAGCTCGACCTGATAGACCTGGACCTCGTTGCCATCGTCGAAGCCCTCGCCCGTGCGCACATGATAGGCGTAACCGTGGATGGGGCAGAGCACGCATTCGTCATCGAGCATGCCTTCACCCAGGCTGCCGCCCGCATGGGGGCAGAGATCGTCCATTGCGAAGTAGCCATCGGCGGTGCGTCCGATGGCCAGGTAGCGCCCACCCATCCGAAAGGTCTTGATCTCGCCTTCTCGAAGCTTGGACGCCGGTTCGAGGCTATGCCAGCCCACGTTGGCTACGCGGCGTCGCCGAGCGTCTTGAGGAGCCAGGCTTCCAGCGTTGCGAAGACCTCGGCCTCCACTTCTTCCGCCGTGCGGCCGGATTTCTTCGCGACCTTGAGCGCGTGGTCGGCTTCGTCGATCACATGCAGTTGCACCGGCGCGCCGACCCGTCCGAGTGTGGTTCGCAGCGACGGAAGGTCGCAGTGGCGGTCCTTGTTGCCCTGCAGGAAGAGCATCGGGTTGATCACCCGCCATAGACGGTCGGCCTGGAGGTCTTGCGGTTTGTCCTGCTTGTGGAGGGGGAAGCCCAGGAAGAAGATGCCTTCGATTCGCAACCGGGCGGTCGCCGCGTGGGCTGCGGCCATGGCGCCGACGTTCTTGCCGCCGATGAAGACATGCGCCGGAGCCGCGGTCGGATCCCGGCCGAGCAGGTTCACGGCTGAATGAAAGGTGCGCTGCAGGATGCGCGGATCATCGGGCTTCTTCTTGCCGGCCTGCTGGTACGGGAAACAGAAGCGCAGGGTCAGATATTTTCGCTCGGTCAGGGAGCGCTGGAGGCCCTCGATCAACGGGTCATCCCCGGCCTGGCCCTGGGCGAGGACGACACTGATTCGCGAGCCCGTAGGCCACCACTCGGGAACGCCGAGCACACCCTTCACCGATTCCAGACCGTGGACCGGTTCTGAAAGCGGAATCTCGATGTCTTGATATTGCGCTTCGGCCAGGGCCAATCGGTGCCCTCCTGTCCCCCGGGGTGCTGCTTGCAGGCGTGCGCTGCGCGGGGGAGGCAATCTGGGGCCCCGCGCCCCGGAGTTTTGCCGCCGCGCAGGATACCGGTTCGAAGCGGCAGGGGTAGTGGGGCCCTCATCATCTCGATACCCTCGTGGCCGCAACCCCTCGGGACCCCTATGGAAAAAGTCCTCATCACCGGCATCGCCGGTGGCCAGGGACGGCTGTTGGCCAGTCGTTTGATGGCCAACTTCAAGGTCTGCGGCGTGGATTGGGCTCCCTGGCGGGGAGCTCCTGACGAAGTCTCGGTCTACAGCCTCGATCTGCGCAAACGCAAATTCGAGGACGTGATTCGGACCGAGCGCCCGGATGCAATCGTCCATCTGGGCATGATCCGCCACTTCAAGGGGGACCCGAAACGCCGCCATGATGTGAACGTCCGTGGCACGAAGCAGCTGCTCGATCACAGCATCGAATACGGGGTTCAGAAGGTCGTGGTCGTCTCGAGCGGCTACGTCTACGGCGCCTTTCCGGAAAATCCCTTCTACCTGGATGAGGAGCAACCGCTCTCCGCCAGCCGCAGCTATCCCGAAATTCGCGACCTGGTAGAGGTCGATAGCCTCGCCAGCGCTTTCTTGTGGAAGTACCCGCATATTCGCACCGCGGTGTTGCGGCCGGTCAACGTGCTCGGTGCGAATGTGAGCGCGACGATCGCCAACTTCCTGCGACGTGAGCGCGTGCCGACCGTTCTCGGTTTCGATCCCATGATGCAGTTCATGCATGAGGCCGACATGACCGAAGCGATCGCCCAGGCCCTCGAGCAGGGCCTGCAGGGCGTCTTCAATGTCGTGGGGCCGGGGCAGGTGCCGCTTCACACGGCGATTCGTGAGACCGGGGGCCGAGCGACCCCGATCCTGGAGCCGCTCTTCCGTCCGGCGATCCGGATGCTCTTCGGCGCGGGTGTCGTGCCCTGGCCGCCCGGTGCCCTGGATTATTTGAAGTTCCCGGTGACGCTTTCTGGCGAGCGGTTTGCCGAGGCAACGGGCTTCCAACCTCTCTTCGGGTTGGCCGAGACGTTCGCCAGCCTGCGAGAGGGGCGTTCGTGATGGCGGAGCGAAACGGTTGGCTCGATTCGATCGGCGATGTGGTCGGTGCGGCGATGCCGTCGGCGGTGCGTGATCTCCAGACAGAGATCGCCGACAGGATCCAGAAGATCCCCACCACCTTGAACGAGTTCGGCTACGACGCTTTCGGGTTGCACCCGGAGACCGCCAGCAAGCAGATGCTCACGTCTGCGCTGGCCTATCAGTACTACTTCCGCGTGGAGACGTACGGCATCGAGAAGATCCCGACGGGTGGCGTCTTGCTGATCGCCAATCATGCAGGCCAGCTTCCGTTCGACGGCATGATGCTGGTCATCTCCATGTTGCTCGAGGCTGAACCTCCGCGGCTGGTCCGGGGCATGGGCGAGTATTTCATTCCCCAACTGCCCTTCATGAGCTGGGCGGCCGAGCGCGGTGGCAACCTCGTCGGAACGCCGGAGAACTGCACTGCGCTCCTCGAAGCGGGGGAGTGCGTGATGGTGTTCCCGGAAGGTGCTCGCGGGATGAACAAGACCTTCGACCGACGCTACCAACTGCAGCGCTTCGGCCAGGGCTTCCTGCGCCTCGCGCTCGAGGCCGGTACGCCGATCGTTCCGGTCGGGATCGTAGGTTCGGAGGAGCAGAACCCGGGGCTCGCGAACCTCGAATCCCTGGGCAAGTACCTCGGCCTGCCCGCCTTTCCGATCACGGCGACCTTTCCACTCCTCGGGCCCCTTGGGATGCTGCCGCTGCCCGTAAAGTACCGCATCCATTTCGGGGAGCCGCTTCATTTCGACGGCAAGAGCACGGATGAGGACGAGGTCATCCAGCGAAAGGTGGATCGGGTGCGTGCCGCGATCGACGAGCTGCTCGCGGATGGCCGTGAGCAGCGAGAAGGGGTGTTCCGATGAAGTGGGCGAGGCCGTTGGCGCAGCTCAGCCTCGGGTTGTTCTGGGTGGGATGTATGGCGGAGACGTCGGGCCCGGAGATCCAGGCCCGTTTTTCGGCGCCCGGTTGGGAGGCTCCGTCCGCCGGTATCCCCTCCGTGTTGGTGCTGGCGAGCGTGTCGGGCCTCACTCCGGAACTGCACAGGGTTGGCGGCCCGATGCCGACGCTCGCAGCCCTGGCAGAAACAGGCGTGGCGGCCGAGCGTGTCGAAGTCGTGATGCCCGAGAGCGTCTATCCGGTGCATGCCACCTGGGTAAGTGGTCGTCGTCCCCGAGACCACGGAATTCTGGGTGACCGGTTGATCGGTGAGCGCGGGTTGCGCCGCAGCCGGCCCTGGCACGCCAGCCACGCTCGTAGCCGAACGTTGTGGGATGCACTCGATGGGAAGGTGCTGGCGTTGGATTGGCCCTCGACCCAGGGCGCGCCGCTGGCCGCTGTCTTGCCCGACGTGCAGCCGACCCGGCGCGACGAGACCTGGCTCTCTGCAATTTCCGATTCGACGACGCCCTGGCTGCTGGCTCTCGCGACAGCCGCCCCAGAAGCCGTCGCCAAGGCTGGCCCGGAGCGGGATCGCTTCCTCGTCGAGGCGGCCTGCACCGCGTTGGCATCCTCTGAGCGCCCTCGGCTCTTGTTGGTGCGGCTCCGCGGGCCCGAACGTCCGCTGCTCGAACAGGGCCCTCATGCCGCGGATCCTGCCTTCACCGAGGTGGACGAAGCCTTGACCCGGTTACTCGGCTGCCTGGACGCAGGCCCGGGGCTGTCGGAATCGGCAGTGATCGTGGTCGGCGATCGTGCCCTTCAACCGGTGCATACGGCTGTCCGTCCGAACCGTGCGCTGGCCCATGCGGGCCTTTCCGGCGAGGATGCCTGGCAGGCGTTGGTGCGTTCCAACGGCGGGTCGGCCTTCGTCTACGCGAAAACCCCCGAGTCTGCATTGCAGGCGCGGAAGGTCCTCACCGAGGAGGCCGACGCGACAGGGGCCTATCGGGTGGTTTCGGCTGAAGAGATGATCGCGAACGCCGCAGACCCGGAGGCCTGGTTCGGCCTCGAGGCAAGCCCTGGCTTCGTCTTTCTGGACGGCGCCCGCGGGCCCCTCGTCGCTCCCTCGCCGCAACGCGCTGCCGCCGGCTATTTCGCGCCGGCGACGAACTCGCCCGCCTTCGTTGCCTGGGGGCGCGGCGTTCGCGGTGGCATCGTTGCACCGAGCCTGCATCAGCTGGATGTCGCGCCGACTCTCGCGCACCTGCTCGAGACGGACCTGCCGGATGCCGAAGGCCGTGGTTTGATCGGCTTGCTTCGGGTCCCAGGCTCTGTGGCGGCCGCGCCGCCCGAAGAGGAGGCCGCCGATGAGCGCTAGTCAAGGCGACGGTCGCACGCCCTCCGTCGAGATCGAACTCGGGAGCCGGGAGCAACGCTTCTACGATCGCATTCGCGGACAACTGCAGGCACCGGTCCATGGTGCGTCGACCGGGCTGAAGGACATCCTGCTCCTGCTTCCGGATCTCACCGTGCTGATGTTCCGCTTGTTGCGCGACGAGCGGGTGGCGGTCGGAGACAAGGCCATCGCCCTGCTCGGGATCGGCTACGTGCTGTCACCCGTCGACCTGATCCCAGAGTTCCTGTTCGGCCCGTTTGGCCTCATCGACGATGTGCTCGTGATTTCCGCGACACTCTCCCGGCTGGTCAACCACGTTCACCCGGACATCGTCCGCTCCCACTGGGCCGGCCAGGGAGACGCTCTCGATGCGATCCAACGCCTCACTGGCTGGGCTGAAGACCAGTTCACCGGCCGTCTGGGAAAGGTCGTCCCCGCTGGTTGACTTATTTGGCCAGGAGGGTGCGCATCTGTTCGCGGTCGGTGGCGGGAATGCGGCGCACGCGGCCCTCGGTATCGACGAGGGCGTGCTCCGTGGCGCCGACGGCGAGCAGGCCGTCGGGGCCTTCCAATCGGTAGGCCATGCGCAAAGAGGCGCCGCGGATCCACTCGAGCCAACACGCGATGCCGACTTCCTCATCGAAACGTGTGACGCGCTTGTAGTCGACTTCGACCCGGGTGGTGGCGAAGTGTCGATCCTCGGCCACGTACTCCCGGTAGGGGCGGTGGTGCTCATCCATCCACCGGATGCGGGCGAGCTCCAGGTAGCGCACGTAGTTGGAGTGGTGGACGACGCCCATCGCATCGGTCTCGTAGAAAGGCACGCGGTGCAGGACGGTGCTGACGGCGGCAGAAGAGGGGGGCGCTTCGATCACTTGCCGCCGCTGGCTCCGGCAAACAGGTCGGGCTGATCGGGCTGCTGGGGAGGCTCGTCATCGCGTTCATGGGCAAAGGCCGGGCACGCGCCGCGGAACTCGCACCAGCCGCAGAGCCCGGATTCCTTGGGCTCCCACGTTTCTTCCGTTCGGATCGCGTCGATGGCCAGGCCCGTCTTACGCTTCAACCGGTCGCGTTGGGCATCCGAGCGACACGAAACCCGGGTCTGGTTGTTCATGACGAAATGCCAGACCAGGCGAATCTCACCTTCCTCGCCCATTTGATCGCGGATGCCGAGTTCGTAGAGGCCGAGCTGGCGATCCTTGTCCAGCTCTTCCTGCCTGGGAACGCGCCGCCCGGTCTTGAAATCGTGGATCTCGAGTACGCCATCCTGAGCGCGCACCAGGCGGTCGATGATGCCCCGGATCGGATAGCGGCCCGCCGCGTCGATCCGAAATTGGATCTTCGTCTCGAGCCCGAGGGTCTCGTCCGCATCGAAGGGGTAGTGCTTCCGGTAGTAGTTCTCGATGCAGCGGGTTCCGTTCTTCCGGTAGGCCTCCGCATCCATCTCCTTGCGAACGATCCGGATGCGATCCGCGTCGTAGTGCTCGGCGAAGAGCACGTGGTAGCGATAGATCACCTGCTCGAGGGAGGGAACCATGCCTCGGTCGACGAAGGTGTAGAGGCGCTCGAGGACCTCGTGGACGCGCTTTCCCACGAACGCCTCGATGCCTTCGGACTCGACGGGAAGCTTTTCGACGTACCGGTAGTAGTACTGCCGCGGACAGTTCTCGAAACAGTTCAGGCTGGACGGACTGAAGGTCTTTTGCACCCGATTTCGCTCTTCTACGCCGGTGGAGGGCCGAGGCTCTGGGTTGGGCGATCAGGTGCCCGAGGGGTCATGCGAGCCTAGCAGCCGCTGGGCCTCACCCACCACGGCTCGCTCGCCTTCAAACGTGAGCCGTTCCTGCGCGGTGTCGAGGCTGCACCAATGAACCTGTTCCATTTCGCCGTCGAGGGCCTGGCACTCGCCGGAAACGAACTCCATCAAGAAGTAGTGCACGACTTTCGGTATGAAGCAGCCGCGGGCTTCGTGCCAGAAGGCGTAGTGGACGGGCTCGAGCGGCAGGAGGATCCGCGCCTTCACCCCGACTTCCTCGGCGACCTCCCGGACAGCGGCCTCTTCCAGGCTCTCGCCGGCCTCCAGATGGCCCTTTGGCAAACGCACATTGCGCCGGCCGGTATTCCAATCCACCTGGTCGGCGATCAAGATCTCGGTCTCCGAGCCAGTCGGGCGGGTCACGACGCCTCCGGCAGAGAGTTCCGCCTCGGCCTGCGATCCACTCACGCGGGCCTCCGCCCACGCGCTAGAATCCCTTTTCGGGGCTCCGGGTTGGCGTCCTTCCGCAGGGGATTCATGAGTTCGAAGTCGCTCCAAGAGGTGTGCGCAGCCACGGCTGCAAGCCTATCGACTCCGCGCGGCGACGCGCTCGCGAAGGCCGACGAAGAAGGGTATCCGGACTGGACCCGGTCCGTCGCGTGGGTAGAGCGTTTGAAGAACGTGATCCTCCACGAGCGGAACGAATACGCTCTATCCAGCGAGATTCCGGACCTGGCGAGTGGACTCGCGGCGCTCCTCGCCGACGTGCGTCGTGAAGAGGGCTTCGATCCGGGTGCGGCGGTTTCCGGATTCATCTCCCGTCTTCCCCAGGTGCGCGCCCAGCTGGCCGAGGATATCGAGGCGGCGTTCGAGGGCGATCCGGCCGCACGCAGCTTCGGCGAGATCATCGTTTCCTATCCGTCGATTCATGCGATCACGATCTACCGGCTGGCTCATGTCCTCGTCGGGTTGGGGGTGCCCCAACTCCCGCGAATCATGTCCGAACACGCCCACGCGCGCACGGGCATCGATATCCACCCGGGCGCGACGATCGGGCGGCGCCTGTTCATCGATCATGGAACGGGCGTGGTGATCGGTGAGAGCAGTCAGATCGGTGATGATGTGCGGCTCTATCACGGAGTTACGTTAGGCGCATTTTCTCCGCGCCGCGGTCAGACGCTCCGGGGGACGAAGCGCCATCCGACGATCGGCGACAACGTGACGATCTATCCCGGTGCAACCATCCTGGGCGGCGAGACCGTGATCGGGAGCGGTAGTGTCGTGAACGGCAACGCCTACGTGACTGAATCCGTGCCGCCGAACTCCCGGGTCATCCCGGAAGCGCCGCGCCAGGAGGTGCGCCAGCGGGCTGGCGCCGAGACGAAACCGGAGCAAATGCATTGGGATATCTGACTCGTGTCCTACTGATCGGGCTGGTTGGCTTCACGCTGGGTTGTTCCCATCAAGCCGCCCTCGAACCGGAAGAGGCCGGCACCGATTTCCCGGTGCAGGGGGAGTACAGCTCGCGGGATCCGGCCCTCGGTGCCCAGGTCGTGGCGCGGGGCGGTGGCACGTTCGATCTCGTGCTCCACGACGGCGGCCTGCCGGGCGCAGGCGCCGACCTTGCGAGCCGCCAGGTTTTCGAAGGCGCGTGGAAGGGTTCGTCCGTCCTCTTTTCTGGGCCTTGGCAGCTTCGCATCGAGGCAGGCCTGCTGCATGGAGTTCGTCCGGGCGGTGACGCCTTCACGCTGCCGAAGACCGAACGCGAAAGCCCGACCCTCGGTGCTGCGCCTCCTGAGGGCGCGGTCGTCCTGTTCGATGGGAAGGGCCCGGGTGGGTTCGACGGTGAGGTCGACGAGCGGGGCCAGCTCGAGGCAGGTGCCGAGAGCCGCGAAGCCTTCGGTAGCTTCGATCTCCACCTGGAGTTCCGTACACCCTTCATGCCGACTGCCAGTGGCCAGGGACGCGGCAACAGCGGTGTCTACCTGCAGAATCGCTACGAGATCCAGGTGCTCGATTCCTTCGGCGAGACCGGCGAATGGAACGAGTGCGGAGGCATCTACGAGGTTGCCAAACCGGATGTGAACATGGCCTTGCCGCCACTCGCCTGGCAGACCTACGACATCGCCTTTCGCGCCGCTCGCTTCGACGAAGGCGGCGCCAAGCTGGCAGCGGCGCGGGTCACGGTCCGCCACAACGGAGTCGTGATTCACTACGACCTGGAGCTGCCCGGCCCGACCGGGCTAGGGGACGACGAGAGCGCCGCACCGGGTCCGCTCTACCTCCAGGACCATTGGGACCCGGTTTTCTACCGGAACGTCTGGCTGGTTCCCCGCCCGCTACTCTAAGCGCATGAGAAGAGCAGCCCTCCTCGCCGGTCTTGCAGCCCTCCTATTGGCGGCTCCCGCCTTCGCCGAAGAAGGCTGGGGCTACGAGCTGGCCGGGAAACTGATGAGCCCCTACTGCCCGGGACGAGCTCTTCCGGAGTGCCCGAGCCCAAAGGCCGCAGAACTCCGAAGCTGGATCCTCGACCAGGAGAAGGCCGGCCGCAGCCGCGCGGAAGTGGAGGCCCAGCTCTACTCCCGCTTCGGCGAGGAACTCCGGCAGGCGCCGAAGGCGGAAGGGGTTGGCCTGGTCTCCTACGTGGTTCCGATCGTCTTGTTCGCGGCAGGTGGCTTGCTCGTAGCGGTCTTCCTGAGGCGCTCTCGCTCCCCCGCGCTCCAACCGGCCACCGCCGCACCGTCCCCCCAGGTGCACGACGAACAACTCGAACGGATGCTCGACGAAGAGCTCCGCGACTAGCCCCTCTTTTCACCCTCGCACATCGTTTGCTCCGCGCATCGGGACTCCGCTTTGCTTCTCGTTGCGGATCGCGGGGCGGGGGGCGGCCATCGCGGAATGGCTCGGCCGGGGCCTGGGAGGCCGCTTACGACATCGACGCGGGTTTGCTTGCGCGGCTTCGCCGCTAGCGAACTTGCGCACGCTCACCGAGGGAGATGCCTGCGCTTTATTTCCGCGCTGACCGCCCCCCGCCCCGCGATCGGCCGTGCTGGCAACCGGGGCCGCTTCGCCGGGGCTGGGCGCAGGCCGGGCGGAAATAAAGCGCAGGCATAGACTCCGCTCAGCGTGCGCGTAGGTTGCCCCGCGGCGAAGCCGCGAAGGGCAACACTCTGTTCAGCTCTCTACGCGGCCACCCGATCGCCGGCCGAGCAATTCCGCCCGGCCTGGGCCCAGCCCCGGCGACTCGACGTCACGCAAGAGACGAGGGAAGGGGAGGTATGGAGCCGGTCGACGAGGTGTTGGGGACTCGGGCTATTCGAGATGTGGGCGTCTGTGGGTCGGTATACTTCGGGTTGTGAAGATCTATACGAAGCGTGGCGATCGCGGTGAGACGGATCTGTTGGGTGGGGAGCGGGTTGGCAAGGACCACCAGCGTGTCGAGGCGTATGGTGCGGTGGATGAGCTCAATTCCGTCCTTGGAATGGCTGCTGCGGCCTCGTCGCAGGAGGACATTGGCGAACTGGTTCAGGGCCTCCAGAGCACGCTATTCGATCTAGGCGCCTACCTTGCTTCGCCGGACGCGGAGCGGAGGGCGAAGAGTCGCGTTCCCGAGCCTCGGGCTGAGGATGTCGAAGTCCTGGAGAAGCAGATCGATGCGTTCGAGTCCGAACTCGAACCCTTGCGTCGGTTCATTCTTCCCGGTGGGACGGCGGCTGCGGCGGCCTTCCACCTGGCGCGAACCGTGTGCCGAAGGGCGGAGCGCCGCGCTGTCAGCCTCGATCGGGCTGACGCGCTCGATCCGCTGGCGCTGCGTTTCCTGAATCGGCTATCCGATCTGCTCTTCGTGCTCGCCCGGGTCGAGAACCATCGGGCCGGAGTTCCCGACGTGGATTGGGAAGGACGGAGCTAGCGCTCCGATGATTCGCACGGGCGCCTCGAAGCGCGCCCGCATGCGGCTGCCGAGCCAGAAGGCGAGGACCAGCTCGAGGGCCAGCAGGATCAGCAGCCAACGGCCAAATCGCTTCACAGGTCGCTCCCTCCGCCGCGCAGTGCAGCTTCGATCTCCAGGCCGAGGACGGCGGCCAACGCGAAGCCCGAGCGATCCTGCGCCTCGGCCAGGCGCGCTTCCAGCTTCGCATGGCCTCCCCAGGCCGCCAGGCCATGGCTGCCGTAGCGCCTTTCGAGGCTCACGCGAACGCTTGCGTCTCGGCCGCGCCGCCGGCGCTCCTGGAGCCCGTTCGGTCCAAGGCTCTCCACGTGGTCGTCGAGGGCGCTCTCGAATTCGTCCAGGCCCGTGCCCTCCTGGGCGGAGACGAGCACCACCGGCGGCACCCATTCCGTCGTGCGCTCTCCCAATCCGGCTCCTGCCATCAGTTCATTGGCCGTGCGCTCGGCCACGGGACCGAGATCGGCTTTGTTGACGGCCACGACATCGGGTAGCTCGAGGATGCCGGCCTTCATGCATTGCAGGAGATCCCCGGCGCCGGGCTGCGCAACGTAGACGAGCGTATCGACCAGGTCGACGACCTCACCTTCGCTTTGTCCTACGCCGACGGTTTCGACCAGTACGACATCGAAAGCGGCCGCCACGATCGTCACGCTCGCGCGCGCCGCCTCGGCCAGCCCGCCGAGCTGATCTCGTGCCGCCAACGAACGGATGAACACCCCCGGATCCGCCGATCCGGAACGCACGCGCATGCGATCGCCTAGCAAGGCGCCGCCCGTGCGCTGGCTGGATGGGTCGACGGCGATCACGCCCACCGTCTGGCCGCGGCTGCGCAAGCGTTGCACCAGGGCACCGAGCAGGGTCGATTTTCCTGCTCCAGGCGCTCCCGTCAGCCCGATGCGCCGCGCGCCGCCGAAGAGGACCGTCTCCTCCAGGCCGGCCAGGAGCGCGGTCGCTTCCTGCCGTGCTTCGGGCCGGCGGTCGTCGACCAGGTTGAGCGCCGGGGCTACCGCAGCGCGCTCGCGTGCGAGCAGCCGCTCTCCCAGGTCAGCCAATGCCTGCGCTCGCCTCCACGACATCGACGACCTCGCCCATGATCCGGGTGAGGTCGAAATCCTTGGGCGTGTAGACGCGCTGGACACCCGCTTCGCGCAGGCTTTCCGCATCTTCCTCGGGGATGATGCCGCCCACGACGACCGGGAGGCTGAGCCCCTCGTCTTTCAGGCCCGCGAGTACGTCCAGCACAAGGATCAGATGGGAACCCGAGAGGATCGAGAGCCCGATCACGTGCACGCCCTCGTCCCGGGCAGACTGCACGATCTCCGCCGGGGTCAGACGGATCCCGTCGTAGACGACCTCCATGCCGACGTCCCGGGCCTTGACGGCAATCTGCTCGGCGCCGTTGCTGTGTCCGTCCAGGCCGGGTTTGCCCACCAGGATCTTGAGAGGCCGGCCGAGGCGCTCCCCGCATGCATGCACGCGCTCCCGCACCCTCTGGTTGGCATCGTCCGTCACCTGGGACTCCCTTGCCACGACGCCGGTCGGGGCGCGGTACTCGCCGAAGAGTTCCCGCAAGGTGTCGGCCCACTCACCACCGGTCACGCCCGCATGGGCGGCGCGGATCGAGGGCGGCATGACGTTCTCGCCATTGGACAGGGCGTCGCGCAGGCCTTGGAGCGCCGTCTTTGCATCCGCAGCGTTGCGTTTCGCCCGGAAGGCATTCAGCCGTTCGATCTGCTCGCGCTCGGCGGCATCATCCACCTTGAGGATCGAAGCGTCGTCGTCGTCCACCAGCGGCGACGGCTCGGTCTCCGTGTAGGAGTTCACGCCGATGATCGGAAGCTCACCGCTTTCGATCGCACGCAGCCGCGCGGTATGGGATTCCACGAGCCGCTGCTTCATGTAGGCGTTCTCGACCGCGGCTACGGCACCGCCCATGGCCAAGACCCGTTCGAGTTCTTCCTGGGCCGCCTTCTTGAGCTCTTCGACCTTGGCTTCCACCACATGAGAGCCGTCCAGGAGATCCGGGTATTCGAGCAGATCCGTCTCGTAGGCCAGGATCTGCTGGATACGAAGCGACCACTGCTGGTCCCAGGGCCTTGGCAGGCCCAGGGCCTCGTTCCAGGCCGGTAGCTGGAGAGCCCGGCAGCGGGCCTTCTTCGAGAAGGTGACGCCAAGGGCCTCGAGCACGATGCGGATGACGTTGTTCTCGGGCTGGGCTTCCGTCAGGCCGAGGCTGTTCACCTGCACGCCGTAGCGGAAGCGTCGCAGCTTCGGATCCCCGACCCCGTAGCGATCCCGGCCGAGCTCATCCCATAGCTCGGTCATCGCGCGGCCCTTGCAGATCTCTTCCACGAACCGGATGCCCGCGTTCAGGAAGAACGAGATCCGTGCGAACACCTCCGGAAGCACATCGTCCGGAACGTCGTCGCGTGCCTTCACCGCATCGAGCACCGCGATGGCGTTGGCCATGGCGTACGCGATCTCCTGTACCGGAGTCGCTCCGGCCTCCTGCAGGTGATACGAGCAGATATTGACCGGGTTCCACTTCGGAATGGCGTTCACGGTGTGGGCCACCATGTCGCTGATCAGGCGCATCGAGGGCTCCGGCGGGAACACGTAGGTGCCGCGGGAGAGGTATTCCTTGATCAGGTCATTCTGGGTGGTGCCGCGCAGTTGATTCGCGGCCACACCTTGCCGCTCGGCGGTGGCGACGTACAGCGCCAGCAGCCAGGCCGCCGTGGCGTTGATCGTCATCGAGGTGTTCATCTGGTCGAGCGGGATCTCCCGAAACAACACCTCCATGTCGTCGATGTGCCCGACCGGCACCCCGACCTTACCGACCTCGCCTCGGGCCAGGGGATGATCCGAGTCGTAGCCGGTCTGGGTCGGCAGATCGAAGGCGACCGACAAGCCCGTCTGCCCCTTCGCGAGGTTCGAGCGGTAGAGCGCATTGCTGGCTTCGGCCGAGGAATGGCCGGAGTAGGTGCGGAAGACCCAGGGGCGGTCTCGCTCCGGACGGGCGGGGTCGTTCATCGGGGCTCCGGGCGGAAGTGACCGAAAAGGCTAAAGAATCACGCGCGCGGGCGCCAACGTGGGCAATCCCGCGAAACCCGCCCTGGCCTTTGTCATCCTGTAGGAATGCTCGACGCCCTCGACCACGTCATCGTTGCCGTAGAAGATCTCACCGCGGCCACACGGAACTACGCCCGGCTCCTGGGCCGCAGCCCCTCCTGGCGCGGCGAGCATCCCGCGATGGGCACGGCGAACACGCTGTTCCGGGTGTCGAACATGTACCTGGAGCTTCTTTCCCCCGAGGGGGAGGGGAACGTTGCGGACATGTTGCGGGGTCGGATGGCGGAGCACGGAGAGGGCCCGGCCGGGCTGGCGTTTCGTACGCCGGATGCCGCGGCCTGCCATGAGGCCTGGACGAAGGCCGGTCTCCATCCTCCCGAGCCCTCGCCCGGACTCGGGCGCGACATCGAATCCGGCGCCTTCCGGGAGTGGACGAATGTGTTCCTTCCCCCGGCGGACACGCGGGGCCTGCTGCTGTTCGCCATCGAGCATCGGACGCTGGAGGAGACGTTGCCCGAGGCGCCGCTCATGGCCGAGGCGTCGGCCTGCATCGGGGGGCTGGATCACGTCGTGGTCCAGACGCGCGCCCCGGAGGCCGGGATTCGTCTCTACGGCGAGCAACTCGGTCTTCGCTTGGGCCTCGACCGGGAGTTTCCGAAGTGGGGCTCGCGGCTGATCTTCTTCCGCGTCGGTGGCGTGACGGTAGAGCTCGCCGCCCAGCTCGGGGAAGAGGGCGACTCGGCGGCCACGCCCGACGAGGATCGGCTCTGGGGGCTCTCGTGGCGGGTGAGCGACGCGGATGCAGCCCAGGCGCGCATGGCGGAGGCCGGCCTCGATGTTTCGGAGGTGCGCGACGGGCGCAAGCCAGGAACGAAGGTCTTCAGCGTGCGCGGGCCCACCAACGGTGTGCCCACCCTCGTGAAACAGCCCTTGTCTCGGGAAGAGTCCACCCTTTCCGACGCTTGACGAATGCGCTCCCGGAGCCGAGCTTTTCTCCATTGGCGGATGTGCGCCCCGGAGGACACCGCGTGAGCATGATCCCTGAGCGTGGCGAAGACTTCCCCGACGATCTCGAGGCCGGAATCCTTGAGCTGAAGGAACGGCAGAACGCTGTCGTGCTCGCCCACTACTACCAGGAATCCGAGATCCAGGATCTCGCTGATTTCGTCGGAGATTCCCTGGCCCTGGCCCAGGCTGCGGCAAGCGTGGACAAGGACGTGATCGTTTTCTGCGGCGTCAATTTCATGGCAGAGACGGCGAAGATCCTGAACCCGGATCGCAAGGTCGTTGTGCCTGATCTCGATGCCGGCTGTTCCCTTGCGGACGGTTGCCCGGCGCCTGAGTTCCGCAAGTTCATCGACGAGCATCCGGGCGCCAAGGTGCTCTCCTACATCAACTGCTCCGCCGACGTGAAGGCGATGAGCGATCTGATCTGCACCTCATCGAATGCCGTGAAGATGGCCCGAGAGTTCGAGGGCCAGCCCTTGATCGTCGCACCGGATCGGCATCTGGCCCGTTGGATCGGTCAGCAAGCGAATCGAGATGACCTGATCATCTGGCAGGGCGCATGCATCGTGCACGAGCAGTTCAGCGCGAAGGAGCTGACGAAGCTCCGGGTGCGACACCCGGAAGCCGAGGTGCTCGCCCATCCGGAGTGCGACGCGTCGGTGCTCGATCAGGCGGATTTCATCGCGTCGACATCGGGCATCATCCAGCGTTCCGTGGAAGGGCCAGCGGACACCTTGATCATCGCGACAGAGGACGGTGTCTTCCACGAGATCGAGAAGAAGCTCGAAGCCCTCGGGAAGAAGAAGACGCTGATCCAGGCACCGGGCATGGACGAAAGCTGCGCCTGCAACCGCTGCCCCTACATGCGCCTCAACACCCTCGAGAAGCTCTACCTCTGCCTGCGCGACCTGAAGCCCGAGATCACCATCCCCGAGGATCTTCGCCTCGAGGCCCTCGCGCCGATCGAGCGCATGCTGGAACTCTCCTAGCCGGGGACGGGGGGCCGCTTCGCTTCTCGTGTCGGATCGCGGGGCGGGGGGCGGCCATCGCGGAATGGCTCGGCCGGGGCCCGGGAGGCCGCGTTCGAGTTGGAGGCAGGTTCGCTTACGCGGCTTCGCCGCTAGCGAACGAGCGCACGCTCACGGGGGGAGATGCCTGCGCTTTATTTCCGCGCTGACCGCCCCCCGCCCCGCGATCGGTCGTGCTGGTAGCTGGAGCCCTGTTCCCTGCTCGGCGATTCTCCCTTGCGGAAGAGAAGGCGGAGGGGCTCGAGAGCTCCTGAAGGAGGGGAGGCGTCTTGGGGGTCGGGAGTTAGTCGGCCTGTCTTGCTCCGGCGATGTGGTGGCCGTTGGGCCGCTTGTAGAGGAGTCGCAGGGTCTCGCGATCCCGCGCCGATAGGCGTTCGTCCCGACCGCCCACGATCCTGGGATACATGATGTCGGCCTTGTCCGGGCTGTGGCCTGCCAGGCCGAGGGCGTGTCCCATTTCGTGGAGGACGGTCTCGTAGAGGAGCCCGAGGGAGGGTTCGCTGCCGTCCCCTCGCCGTGCCGTCACCAAGATGTGGGCGATGCCGAAGCGCTGGGCGAAGACGTCGATGTCGGATGCCGCGTACGCGATGTACCAGCGGTCCCCGCCGAGACTCTTGCGCTCCCAGACGATCGGGATGTCGGCATCGCCCGCGTTGTCGACGAAGACGAAGCTCGGAATGCCTGGCGCCGCAACATCCGTCCAATCCGTGACGCCATCGCGCACGCTATCCCAGACGGCCTCCGGATCGTCGACGAAATCGTCGGGCGGTTTCGGAAGGTGGATCTTCAGCGGCATCTTGTGTTTCTGCCAGCGCAGGGTCACGTACTCGTGGCCCGGCAGCTCGACTGCGACATAACGAATATAGTTGTCGCGCTTCGCCCGGGTCCCGCCCGATGCGCAGCCGAAGAGCAGGAGCGCGGCGATCAGGACTCGTAGAGCTTGATGACCTCGACGCTGCCCCTGGGGGCTGCGTCGATGCAGAGATCGCAGAGCACGCATTCGTCCAGGTTCTCCTCGACGACACGAAGGCTCCCGTCGTCGTTCTGGGCGAAGATGTCGACGGCGCATACTTCGACGAGCTTCTTTGCCGTTTCTGCGTTCTTGGCGACCTCGTCGGCCACTTTGACGTCGATGAAGAGTCCGGGCATCAGTTGGCCTCCGCCATGCGCTTGCGCAGGAGATCGGGAATTTCTTCGATGCGTTCGGCGACCGAGATGCCGGCCGCTTCCATCCGCTCGATCTTCTCGCTGGTCGTGTCTTCCTTGCCTTCGACGATCGTGCCGGCGTGGCCGAAGCGCATGCCCTTCATCTCATCCATGAAACGGCCCGCCATGAAGGCCACGATCGGTAGCCGGGAGTCGTTCACCTTGACCCACTCCGCGAGCTCCGCCTCCATGCGGCCGCCGGGCTCCGAGTAGATGGCGATGGCTTTCGTTTCGCTGTCGGCCTCGAAGTAGGGCATCAGCTCGGCGTAGGTGGTTCCGACGATCGCATCGCCGCCGATCGAGACGCAGGTGCTCTGGCCCAGGCCCGCGGCCGTGAGCGTGGAGGCAATCTCGGTCGTCATTCCGCCGGAGCGGGACATCACGCCGATTGGCCCCTTGGTATAGGCCTGCCGGGTATTGGCCGCGGGGCCACCCATGCCGCCCATCTTGGCCTCGTCCGGCGAGATGATGCCCAGGCAGTTCGGCCCGATGATGCGGGCGCCACGCAGCTCTGCGAGCTCGACCATCTGGGCGACCTGGCCGCGGGGGATGTTCTCCGTCACGACGACGATCAGCTTGATGCCGTTCTCGAGGGCCTCGAAAACCGCGTCGCGGGTGAAGCGCGGCGGCACGGAGACGATCGAGCCGTCCGGCGTGCCATGAGCCTCGGCGATCTGCTTGACCGAGTCGTAGACCGGTACGCCGTAGACATCGCGCCCGCGCCGGCCCGGCGTGACGCCGCCGACGATCTTTGCGCCGTAGTCCAGGTTCTCACGGGTGAGGTTCACCGCCTCGCGGCCGGTGATGCCCTGGATGATGAACGTGGTGTCTTTCGTGATGAAGATCGACATTGCGGCCTCCTACAGCTTTGCCACGGCGCGTCCGGCCGCTTCGTACATGGAGACGGACCGATCGCAGTACTCGACGCCGTACTTCTCGAGGATCTTGAAGCCCTCATCCTCCCAGGCACCCGGGATCCGGAAGATCGTGATCACCTTCGACGGATCCTTGCCGGCTTCGAGGCAACCCTTGATGACGCCGCGAGCCACGATATCGACCCGCGTATTCGAGACGACGTTCATCATCACGGCGATCTTCTCGACGCCGGGTTTGCCCAGAATCAGCTTCGTCAGATTGCAGGCCTTGCCCACGCTGGGGTTGCCACCGATCTCGCAGTAGTTGGCGGGCTTGCCTCCGTGCTTGCGCACCGCATCGAAGAGCGTGAGCGAGCCGCCGCCGGCACCGATGATCAGGCCCAGGTTGCCGTCGAATTCGACCACGTTGCCCGCAACGCCGCGGTGATCGACGGCATTCAGGCGGGCGCCCTCCAGCTCGAACTCCGTCGGCGGGCGGGCCAGGCGGGTCTCGTCCTCGCCAATGCCGAGCTCGACCAGCAGCTTCTTGTGCTCGCCGCGCGCCTCGGCTTCCAGATCGACGTGGCCATCGAGGACGATGAAGCTGCCGTCTTCGAGCTTCGCCACTGGGTTGATCTCGGCCAGCGTGAGATCGTATTGGAGGAAGACCTGCATCAGCTTGTAGACGATCGGGACCAGCCGATTGAGATCGCCCCCCGAAACGCCCACCGAGGAGATGGCCTCCTTCGCGATGCGTTCGGAGATCGGAAGGATGGTCGAGAAGTGGGTGCGTGAGAGATGCTCCGGATGGGTCTCGGCAACCTCTTCGATATCGATGCCGCCCATATCGCTGAACAGCAGCACGGGCAGCTTGCGCCGGCCATCCCAGGTGACCGAGACGAAGTATTCGTGGGCGACCGGGCTCTTCGCCTCGATCAGCACCGAGCGGGCCTTCTCGCCGCCGACCTCGATCGGCAGCACGAAGTCATACTTCTCGGCGGCTTCGTCCGGGGTATCGGCGAATTGCACGGCTCCGGCCTTCATACGGCCACCGGAGAGCACCTGGCTCTTGATGACGACCGGCCCGCCGATGGCCTCGGCGGCGGCGCGGGCTTCGGCGTTGGAATTCACCACATGGCCTTCGCCGAGGGGCATTCCGTGCCTGCGAAAGAGCGCCTTGGACTCGTACTCGTAGAAGCGCATGTCTGTTCTCTCCAGGGGGCCGCGCGGCAGTGCGCTGGGCCCGGGGGAAGCCGGCTGGGCAGCGTACCACCGGGTCCACCCTCTTCAAGGGGCACTCGGATCCCGGCTGCGGGCTCGGGCCCGGCTGGAGCGAGCCGAGGTGTCAGTGTTACCCTCCGCCACCTCGCGAATTCAGGAGCCCCCACCCATGTCGACCGTTCCCGCCTACTCGATCAGCACCGAGTCCATCGCCAAGGAGCAGGCCCGCGCCGGCTCCGATCTCACGGAGTTCGACGTCTCGAACGTCCTCGGCCTCGACGAGCTCGAGCTTCGCCAGGTCGGCCCGAACGATGTGCGGATGAAGATCCTGGCGGTTTCGGCCGAGCACAACATCGACCACGCCACCACCGCCGATACGATCAACATTGCCGATCAGCGGGGCGGCAAGATCTACCCGGGCAACAGCGCTACGGGCGAGGTCCTGGAAGTCGGCGCCAACGTGACGAAGTTCACGCCTGGCGACATCGTGATCACCCACTGCAATGGGGGGCCGGACGAGTACGGTTTCCCGACCCGCATCTGGGCCTACGATGCCGAAGATTCGATCGGCTGGTACTCCAAGGAATCCGTGGTCGGAGATTGGCAGCTGATCAAGGCGCCGCTCGATTGCGGGCTGAACCTCTGGGAGATCGCGGCGCTGCCGCTCCGTGCCCCCACGGCGTATCACCTCTGGCGGCGAGGCATCGGCATCTATCGCTTGAAGGTTCCCACCGAGCGCCGGGCGAGGGTGAACGTGCTGGGCTTCGGCGGCGGCGTCTCCGAACTCTTCTTGATGCTGGCCAAGGCCGAGGGGCATCGCGCGTTCTTCTGTTCCGGAAGTCCGGAGCGCCGGGCTGCCTTGGAGAAGCACGGTATCGAAGGCATCGATCAGGCGGCATTCAACCGCTTCGCCGGCCGGGACGACGTGCGCGCCTTCAGCAAGGAATGCCGCAAGCGCACCGATGGTGATTCGATGCACATCGTTTGCGACATGCTGCGCGGGCCGGTCTTCGCCGCGGGCCTCGCGTGTACCGCACGTCAGGCGGTGAACGTGAGTGCCGGCTGGCAGCTCTCCCAGAAGGTCGAGTACAACTCGACGCTGATGTCGGTCAAGCAGGTGACGATCGACCATACGCATTATGAGACGCCCGACGGCTGTGCCGCCGCGACCGAGCTGTATGGCAGCGTGTTCAAGCCGACGCTGCACAAGGAAATCTACGGTTGGGCGGATCTGCCGCGCGCCCACCAGGAGATGCACCTGAACACGCAGACGGGCATTCCGATCGTGCGCATCGCGGACGAGATGCCCGAAGCCGTGAAGGATCTCATTCCCTGAGTTCTCGCGGCCGCCGCATCGGGCGGTGGATCGGGTTCATCAGCCTGGGCCTCCTCGCGCTCGTCGTGCTTGGGGTGGCACGCTTCGCGCCGCTCTTCGACGGCCGCGCTGCGCTCTCGATCGACCGGACCTCGCAGGCGCCCGGCGCCCGCTCTCCCGCTGGGCGGCTGGTGGTGCTCGTTTCCATCGATGGCCTGGCACCGCGGTTCCTGGCGGCCGTGCCGACACCCGCATTGGATCGGCTTGGAAAAGAGGGGATGCGTGTCGACGGTGTCCTCACGGTGGTGCCGTCGATCACCATGACTTCCCACGCGACCATGCTTTCCGGACTTCCACCCGAAGAGCACGGCGTCTACTTCAACCGCTATCAGCCGTGGCGGGATCTGCGCTTCCCCACGATCTATTCCGCCTGCTTCGAAGCGAAGCTCCGCTGTGGGCTGTTCGCCGGCAAGCGGAAGTTCGCCCACTTCGCCGAACACGAGCCGGGAGCCGAGCGGTACCAGTTCGGCGAGAACGCGGAGGAGGTGCTCCGCCAGGCCCTCCACTACGCCGAGCAACGAGATCCCGACTTCCTGTTCGTGCACCTTGCCGAGGTCGATCGCACGGGCCACGAAGCGGGGTGGGGCAGCACCCACCAGATGCAGGCGATCGCCGAGATCGATGCTCGCCTCGGCGCGTTCACCGAGGCCCTGGCCGGGCTTCCACGCCCGCTGGCGATCCTGGTGACGGCTGATCACGGCGGAACCGAAACCTCGCATCATCAGGACACGCCTCTGAACCGCCAGATCCCGTGGATCTTGTGGGGCGATCGGGTGGGGATCGACCCTTCGTCGATCAAGACGACACTCGATACCCACGCAGTGGTCCGCAAGCTGCTGAACGAACCGGGAAGCTGAGGAGGCTCGAGCGAGTCGTCAGAGACCCTGCTCGCTGCCATCGGATCGGAGGAAGCGATCGGCGCCATCCTGGGCTGCCTCGGCCTCCCGGCTCGCGCGCCACGCCTGGCGTCCGCGAGTGGCAGCAAGCCCGATCAGCGCGAGTCCGACTAGCATCGCCACGCCGAGATCGACACTCAGCTCGGCGGGCTCAGCTCGCCATGCGACACCGCACCGGCAGGTGCTTCAGCCCCACGACGAAGCTGGCCTTGATCCACTCGGGCTCGCCGGCGAGCTCCCAGCCTTCGACCCGGCGTACCAGCTGGTTCAGGATGGCGGCCATCGATCGGCGTGCGAAGTGGGAGCCCATGCAGAAGTGCTCTCCGTGGCCGAAGGCGACGTGCGGGTTCGGCTTGCGCTCGATGTCGAAGGTGAAGGGGTCGTCGAAGAAATCCTCGTCCCGGTTGGCTGAGGCGTAGAACATGACCACGGCCTCGCCCTCCGGGATCTTCTGGCCGTTCACCTCCACGTCCCGGTTCGGGGTCCGCTTCATGTAGTTGACGGGGGAGGTCCAGCGCAGGATCTCCTCCACCGCCGAGGGCACGAGGGAGGGATCGCGTCGCAGCTTCTCGAACTGGTCCGGGTGCTCGACGAGCGCGCGCAGGCCGCCGGCCAGGGCGTTCTTCGTCGTGTCGTGGCCGGCGCTGAAGGCGATCAGGTAGTAGCCGAGCGTCTCCATCGGCCCCATCGGAGCGCCGTCGATCTGGCCGTTGGCCAGGACACTCGCCAGGTCGTCAGAGGGGTTCTGGCGGCGGTCCTCGATGATGGGAAGGAAGAGCTCCAGGAACTCCTTGCCGAGTTGGGCGAAGTCGTTGGGCTGGTTGCCGCCACCGAGTTCCTCGTCGTCAGCCGCGAACAGGCGGTTGGTGAGCTCGAGGACCTTCTCCTCCTGCTCGTGCGTGATGCCCAGGGCCGTGGAGAGCACGCGAAGCGGGTGCTTCGCGGCGATCGCGGTGACCAGATCCACCTCGTCTCCCGCCGTTTCGGCCAGCGCGCTGACGAGGCGATTCGCACTCTCCTCGACGATCGGGTCGATCCGCTTCAGTGCGCGAGGGGTGAGCGACGGGCTCGCTACCTTGCGCACCTTACGATGCTCCGGCGGGTCCATGTTGATCACGACGCGCATGCTGCTGAAGCCCGGCACGTCCGTCGCGGACCCGTCGACCGGAGCCAGCGTGATGCCAGGCTCGCTCAGGAAGATGTCGGGCTGCTTGGAAATGGAGGTGAGGTCAGCGTGCCTCACGATGGCCCAGAAGGGCTCGATGCGTTCGATCTCCCATCGCGATACCGGAGCGTTCCGGCGGAGCTCGGTGAAGAGCTCGTGGGGCGGGCCACCCCTGGCGTAGAGGGAAGGGTCCAGTAGTCGCAGTCCGTCGTTGCCAGGCACGGTTCCTCGCTTTCGGTGGGCAGGGTACCACGGGGTTCGCCCGCCGACAGCCGGTGGCGGCTGGTATCTACTTCCGGAGACCCCACCCCGGAGAGCCGACCCATGGCCCAGGGATTCATCGATCCCCTGTTGAAACACCTGTTCACCGCTCTTCGTCGCGGATTCATAGCGACTCGAGCCACTCCCGGAATCGCAGGCGATCGATCGCCGCGACGCTGCGTGCCAGCACCGTGCGCACGGTATCGTCGCGTTCGGTCAGCGACCCCAACCCGATCGAAACCACGGCGACCATCAACGTCTGGAACGACAGCGCGCGGTATTGGTCGCGCGCGTCGTCGCCGGAGAGTTCGACCCCGCGGCGGCCGAGTTCTGCGACGTAGTGATTGATGAGGGCGCTTTCGTGCGTGGCCAGCACCTCGGGTTCGAGCGAGTCGATGAGATGGTACTGGACATCGCGAATACCCTTGCACCACTGCGCACCCTGGAAGTCGATCATCCCCATGCGCGGGCCGTCGGGCGTGGTGTATTCGAAGCAGTTTGCGAGGTGGCTGTCTCCGTGGATGAGCGTGAGGGGTTCGCCATACCAGGCCTCGATTCGGACGAGTTCGGTGGCGTGTTGCGACCCGTCTTCCAGAAGGACGAATGGAAGCTGGTCCTGGCCGGAGGAGTCATCGGCACGATCATCGGAGCGCTGCAGGTGGTCTTCCTCTTCGGCGGGTTCTAGAACGGGTCTTCAGCGAGGCCTTCATTCCGGACGAGCCGCGGCTCAGCTCGTCGCGTCGCCCGTGAACACGGCCAGCTTCAGCACGTATTCGCCGATATGCAGACGGCCGTCTTCGCCGACTCCGCCGAGCGCCTTCT
>JAAETT010000152.1 GCA_024228115.1 bacterium | reverse complement strand
CTGGTTACATCTCGGTGGGAAGCGAACATCCGTTGGACCACCAGGAGGCGAGGGCAAGTTGGTAGAACGAACCGGAAGCCGTCTCGAATAGGACGCCAGGCCTCGACCGCCCAGGAGCTTCTCAGCGTCGAGGAGAAGCTCACTTCACACAGCCCAAATCGATTGACGGTTCTAGCCTGACATGGACGTCTTCAATTTCCGCAACCAGATCATCGGCGACTACGGCAGATACGTACGCAGCTTTCTCATCATCAACGACGACCGCATTGATCGCCTGGTGAACAGAGAAATGGAGGATGGCTTTCTTTGGCCCGATCCACTGATCCAGCTGAACCCGTCGTTCGAAGCGGGCGAGTCGCTACAAGAGTTGATCGAGGCCGGAGAACTTCACCCGGAGTGCATCAATATCTTCCGCGACAAGGGAAGCGACGGAAGCGTCGGCGACCCCTATCGGCTCCACCGGCACCAGATTGATGGCATTCGGGCAGCACGGGCTGGCGACAACTACGTGCTTACGACGGGGACAGGTTCAGGGAAGAGCTTGGCCTACATCGTTCCCATCGTGGATCACGTCCTTCGCTGCGGAAGCGGGAAAGGGATCCAAGCCATCATCGTCTACCCGATGAACGCGCTTGCCAACAGCCAGATGGGTGAGCTCGAGAAGTTTCTGCACCGGGGTTATCCCTCGGGGAGACCACCCGTCACCTTTCGCAGGTATACCGGCCAAGAGACGGACGACGAGCGCAAGGAGATCATCGCCAATCCCCCGGACATCCTGCTCACAAACTATGTGATGCTCGAGCTCGTTCTGACCCGGCCATGGGACTATCAACTCATCAAGCACGCGCGAGGCCTCCAGTTCCTGGTCTTGGACGAGCTTCATACTTACCGAGGCCGGCAGGGTGCTGATGTGGCGATGTTGGTACGGCGGCTTCGGGAGGCGTGTCACGCACCGGAGCTACTCCACGTCGGAACGTCCGCGACGCTTGCGGGTGAGGGCACCTGGCCCGACCAGCAGGCTGAGGTTGCCGAGCTTGCCTCGTTGCTCTTTGGGGCCCAAGTCAAGACGTCGTGCATTGTTGGGGAAACTCTTCGCCGTTCGACCCCAGAGCACCAACCCGAGGATCCGGCGTTTGCGGAGCGCCTCCGCGAGCGCTTGAGGTCCGGCGCCGCGCCGCCCCCCGGCGACGCGCGCGCCTTCCTTGCTGACCCTCTCTCGTCTTGGATTGAGTCCACACTCGGCCTCCAACTGGAGCCTTCATCGGGCCGCCTCGTGAGGTCCAAACCTCGGGCTCTCACCGGCGACGGAGGCGCCGCAGCGTCGCTCTCAGAGCTGACCAACATTGAAGAACGCGTCTGCGAGGATCGCCTCCAAGAGAATCTCTTGGCGGGCTACTCCTCGCGCAACGAGAACGGCCACCCTCTCTTCGCGTTTCGATTGCATCAGTTTGTTTCCAAGGGTGAATCCGTGTATGCGTCTCCAGAGCCCGAGGGCGCCCGCTATATCACTCTTCAGGCCCAGCAATTTGTCCCGGACAGTGCGCGCGAGAGAGTTCTGCTTCCCCTCGCGTTCTGCCGGGAGTGTGGCCAGGAGTACTACACGGTTCGTCGCGGCAAGGGCGAGGACGGTAGGACCGTCCATATACCCAGAGCCGTCTCGGATCGCCTCGACGATGACGATGGCGAGGCGGGCTATCTCTACATCAGTGAAGCAGCGCCCTGGCCTGACGACGCGGCGGAGTTCATCCCCAAGCTTCCGGACGCCTGGCTTGAGAGCAGGGGTGGAGAGTTCAGGGTAAAGCCAAACCAGCGAAAAAACCTGCCTGGCAAGGTGTTCCTTTCGAGCACCGCCGTTGAAGGTGACGGGAATCAGGTGGCTTGGTGGGTCCCGACGCCCTTTCGTTTCTGCCTGAACTGCGGTGTGGCGTATGGGGCGCACCAACAATCCGACTTCGGCAAGCTCGCGACGCTCGGCTCAGAAGGGCGAAGTACTGCAACCACCGTGATGACGCTCTCGGCAATCCGCCAGCTGCGCACGGACAGGGAGTTGGAGCCTGGTGCGCGAAAACTCCTGAGCATTACGGACAATCGGCAGGATGCTTCTCTGCAGGCTGGTCATTTCAACGACTTCGTCGAGATCGCTCTACTTCGTTCCGCCCTCTGGCGGGCTGTAGACCTCGCCGGCGAGGATGGCGTCCGTCACGACCGGCTCACGCTTCGTGTCTTCGAGGCGCTCGACCTGCCTCTCAGCCTCTACTCGCCTGACCCCGGCATCAAGTACGCCGCTCGCGAAGAAACCGACCGCGCGTTGCGAGAGGCGCTCGGCTACTTCCTCTATCGAGATCTGCGTCGCGGGTGGCGCGTCACTTCGCCAAACCTGGAACAGTGCGGCCTTCTCGATATCGACTACCTGTCGCTCGGAGAGTTCTGCGGCACGCCGGAAGAGTGGGATTCGTGTCATCCTGTGCTGGCTCATGCAAGTACCGCGGATCGCGAGAAGGTCTGCAAAGTTCTGTTGGATTTCATGCGACGCGAGCTCGCGATCCGGGTGAGCTTTCTCGATCCCACCGATCAGGAGAGTACGCGTCAGCTTTCTCGCCAGAGGCTGATCGCTCCCTGGGCGCTTGACGATCTTGAAAAGCTCGAGCGGAGCAGAGTTGTCTTCCCGCGCGCCAAGGGAGCTTCGAGGAAGGGCACAGATCATTTCGTCTACATCTCACCGCGCGGAGGGCTGGGTCTGTACCTCAAGCGCCAAGGGACGTTTCAAGACTGGCACGATCCGCTCTCGATGGAGGACATTGCAGAGGTCATCCCCCAGCTCTGTGAGCAGCTCACCATCCCTGGTCTCGTTCACCGCTCGATGGACCCCCGCGAGGAGGGAGATGTCGGTGGCTATCAGATCAACGCCTCCGCGATGATCTGGCGCGCCGGTACGGGCTCCAGAGGATTCCACGATCCCGTGCGAGTTCCGCGCGAACCCAAACGCGGCCTTCGCACCAACCCGTTTTTTACCGGGTTCTACAGGGGTGAAACGAACGATCTCAAGAATCTCAATGCGCGCGAGCACACTGCGCAGGTGCCGGGTGATGTGCGAGAGCGACGGGAAAGCGAGTTCCGAACCGCGAATCTCCCGATCCTGTATTGCTCGCCCACGATGGAGCTCGGAGTCGACATTTCCCAGCTGAACGTGGTGAACATGCGGAATGTTCCGCCGACGCCTGCCAACTACGCACAGCGGAGCGGTCGAGCCGGCCGCAGCGGGCAGCCTGCGTTCGTTTTTTCCTACTGCACCGCGGGCAGCCCCCACGACCAGTACTTCTTCAAGCGTCCGGCTAGCATGGTTGGGGGTTCGGTCACGACACCGCGGCTCGACCTGGGAAACGAAGACCTGGTGCGGGCCCACGTGCACGCGATTTGGCTTGGTGCCACGAATCTCGCGCTAGGTAGCTCGCTGCGTGAGGTGCTGGATGTGAACGGCGACGAGCCTTCACTCGAAATCCTTCCGGCGCTGGCTGATGCGTTGAACGACGTCCGAACACGCGATCTCGCGAGGGTTCAAGCTCAAGCATCCCTCGGAGAGGCCATCGCAGAGCTGGTGTCGCCCGACGGTGACCCGGATGAGTGGCTTGACAGGGTCCTTGCCCAGATCCCTTCGAGCTTTGACAATGCCTGCGCTCGTTGGAGGGGGCTCTACAACTCGGCCCTCAACCAGTCGAAACGTCAACAGCGAATCATCCTCGATCCGTCGCGGGATCCGAAGGATAGAGAGAGCGCCCGGCGCCTTCGGGGCGAGGCAGAAGCCCAGCTTCGGCTTCTGCTTGAGACGGCGGAATCGAGGCATTCGGACTTCTACAGCTATCGCTATTTTGCGAGCGAGGGCTTTCTTCCGGGGTACAACTTTCCGCGGCTTCCGTTGTCGGCCTTTTTGCCTGGCAGGCAGCAGAAGGGGGGCAATGACGAGTTCCTGACCCGCCCCCGCTTCCTCGCCATCAGCGAGTTCGGCCCTCGGGGCATCATCTACCACGAGGGTTCGCGCTACGTGATCAACAAGGTGATCCTGCCGATCGATGGCGAGGATGCCAGCGTCAAGAGGCGCGCGATCCAGTGTGAAGCCTGCGGTTACATCCATCCCCTGAAGGACGAGCCGGGGCCGGACCTCTGTGAGAATTGTGACACCGGGCTCCCGCCGGCATACGACAACCTCTTCCGGATGCAGAATGTCTCAACCAGGCGACGAGATCGAATCAATTCCGACGAGGAGGAGCGCCTTCGTCTGGGCTATGAGCTCAAAACCGGTGTGCGGTTCGCACAGCGGGGTGGTGTCGCTTCTTCTCGGCAAGCCCAGGTGGTATCAGAAGAGGGCGAGCTACTGGCGACCTTGGTCTATGGGCACGCTGCAACGCTCTGGCGCATGAACCTGGGCTGGCGCCGACGCAAGGAAAAGGACCAAACAGGCTACGTGTTGGACATCGAGCGGGGCTATTGGGCCAAGGGCCAGGTCGCAGACGATGATCCTGAGGATCCTCTGTCGCCGCGAACCGAGCGTGTCGTTCCGTACGTGGAAGACACTCGCAATTGCATCCTGGTCCGACTCGAAGGCAGCTTCGACACCAAACAGATGGCTTCTCTGGAGGCGGCGCTCAAAATCGCGATCCAGGTGCAGTTCCAGCTCGAGGATCGTGAGCTCTCGACCGAGGCCTTGCCGAGTGCTGAGGACCGACAGCAGATTCTTCTCTATGAGTCCGCAGAGGGGGGCGCAGGGGTGTTGCGGCGGCTTGTGGAAGATCCGAAGGCAATTCCCGCAGTAGCCCGACTGGCCCTGGAGATTGCCCATTTCGACCCTGACAATGGTGAAGACCAGCGCCATGCAAGGGGTGCGCGGGAGACCTGTGAGGCCGCCTGCTACGACTGCTTGCTCTCGTACTTCAATCAGCGAGATCACCGGCTAGTCGATCGGCATCTCCTGCCTGAGCTGCTGGCCCCATGGCTGACGGCGAGCATTCGAACATCGCCCGCTCCAATGCCGCGGGAGAAGCAGGTGGCCCGCCTGCTCAACCTTTGCCAGTCGGGGTTGGAACGAGAGTGGGTCCACACGATCGACCGGATGGGCCTCAGGCTTCCCAGTGATGCCCAGCAGCTCATCGAGGATTGTGGAGTTCGCCCTGACTTCCTCTATCGGCGTGAGGGCGCGGCCATCTTCGTCGATGGCCCCCACCACGACACGGCTGAACAGCAGGCCACGGATGCTGAGCAGCAAGATCGTCTTGAGGATCATGGTCTGACTGCCGTGAGGTTCCATCATGGGGCCGATTGGGATGGCGTGATCCACCGCTACCCAAGCCTGTTTGGTACGCCCAGCGCCGCGACGGAGCCGATCCCGGCCCCTGTCGCGTCAGACGAGTTCGATCCCGAAGACTTCGACGCCACGTGGAGAGAGCTCTTGAGTGATCTCGCAGCCGAGCCGGGAATCACCGTCGAAGCTGGCGAAGAGGTCATGCAGGATGGGCGAGTCGTAGATCTGGATCTCGCAACTGTGAGGCGAGGTGAGAGTGTTCTACGTCTCGTAGACGGAACAAGGGCGTCTGCAGAGCGGGTCGCGCAGGCTCTCGGATCGCAGGGGCATCGCGTGGAGTCAGTCTATCCTGACGAGCCAGACCTGCTCCAGAAGGTCATCTCGGCTCTGGATCAGTAGCCGTGCCCGCTAGCGTCATCATCGCTCCGCAGCTGTTTCAGTCGATCGCGCAGCTCCCGGCAGCCGATCAGGCACGAGTCATCGAGTTTGTCGGGACCTTTCAGGCCAACCCCGCTCATCCGAGCCTCCGGCTCGAGCGTGTGAACAGGGCACGATCCAGGGGTATCTGGTCGGGCCGCGTGGGAAGGGGCGTTCGCGCGATCCTGTACAAGGATGGAGATACGTGGGCGATTCTTCATGCAGCCAAACACGATGACGCGTACGACTGGGCCGAGCGGCGTGAGGTCGGCCGGCACTCGGTCACGGGGTCGCTCCAGATTGTGGAATCCGTCGAGACGGTTCGAGAAGTCGAGCGGGTCATCGAGGTACTGGTCCAGCCTCAGCAGGCTCCAGTCTTCGAAGCGAGCGACGATGACTATCTGCTCTCGCTAGGAGTCCCAGAGACCTGGCTTCCTACCCTTCGACAGGTTCGAGACGACGACCAACTCCTGGTCGTATGCGAGAAATTGCCCCCGGATGTCGCGGAGCGGCTGTTTGACGTCGCAGCAGGCGAATTCGTGACACCTCCGGCGCCGCTGCCCCCCGAGCGACCGGTCATTGAGGCGACGGACACGCAGCGCCGCTTCTACCTTGTAGAGGATGCGGAAGGGCTGGCAGCCGCTCTCGAAGCGCCAATGGAGCGGTGGATCGCGTTTCTTCACCCCTCGCAGCGCGCGTTGGTCGAGCGCGATTTCGCTGGGCCGGCCAAGGTTTCGGGATCGGCCGGCACTGGCAAGACCGTGGTGGCAATGCATCGCGCTTGCAACCTTACCCAGCAAGGAGAGGAGGTCCTCCTCACCAGCTACGTCACAACGCTTTGCGAGAATATCGAGCGGAATCTCCGGCTGCTCTGCACTCCGGCCGAACTCGAACGGATCAACATCTCGACCGTCCACAAGCAGGCGCTGGCAATCGTGAACCAGGTCGCGCCGAGAATGCGGCCGGCTCAAGATGACGACATTCGCAGCCTCCTCGACCAGCTGCGGATTCGCCACGCACCGGCCTACGAGAAGAAGTTTGTACAGGCGGAATGGGACAGCGTCGTCCGTCTCCAGGGAATCGATTCCTGGGATGAGTATCGTGGTGCCCGGCGCACTGGGCGTGGACGAGGCCTTCCGGTCAAGGAGCGCAAGGTGCTCTGGCAGGTCTTCGGGGGAGTCCTCGAGGCGCTCGAGGGGCGGGGCTTTCTGGACTGGACAGGCCTGTGTCGCCGAGCGGAGGAGTATCTCAATGAGGGGCGTGCAAGCAGCCCCTACAGCGCTGTCGTCGTAGATGAGGTTCAGGACCTGAAGCCAGCCGAGTTGCTGTTCCTCAAAGCACTCTGCGCGGCAAAGCCGGGCAACTTGATGCTATGTGGCGACACGGGCCAGCGGATCTACCCCGGAGGTTTTAGCCTCAGCGCGCTCGGAATCGAGGTCCGCGGTCGATCGACGGTGCTAAGAATCAACTATCGGACGACTGAGCAGATCCGGCGGCTGGCCGACCGTATGCTTGGAGAGCTCTCCGATGATATGGATGGTGGCGGGGAAAGTCGGCGCGGCACCCGGAGCCTTCTGCGCGGTCCGGTGCCCCAGTTGGCCGGGCACAGATCTGACGAGGTTGAGCTTTCAGCGGGCGTTGCCGAAGTCCGCAGGTGGCTGGGCGATGGTCTCGCACCCGAGGCGATCGGCATCTTCTCGCGGACGAACAAGCGCATCGAGGCGCTGTGCGATTCTCTGTCGGAGGCCGGGATTGCGTGGCGGCTCCTCTCAGAGAACGAACCAGGTGCCGCGGGCGCAGTGCAGCTGGGGACCATGCACCGGGCGAAGGGACTGGAGTTCAAGGCCGTCCTCGTGATCGGCTGTGCTGACACGGTCGTCCCCAGTGCGGGTGTGTTGCGGGGCATGGACGACCCACAGGATCGCGAAGCGGCTGAGGCACGGGAGCGCCGGCTGCTGTATGTGGCAATGACTCGCGCCAGGGACGAGCTGACGGTGAGCTGGACCGGAACGCCCAGTCGGTTCCTGGCACCCTTGCTCAAGAGGGAGGAAGAATCGCAATGAGCTTCGATGTAGGTGCCCTAGTCAAGGTCCGAGGGCGCGAGTGGGTCGTCTTGCCTGAGAGCAATGAGGACGAGAGCATGCTCATTCTCAGGCCCCTTGGCGGGACCGAAGATGAGATCACGGGCATCTACCTGCCGCTCGAGGCCGACGATGTGAAGTCGGCCGAGTTCCCTCTGCCGGACCCGGCTGCCGACATGGGAAACCAGCTCTCATGCGGCCTCCTGCGCGACGCAGTTCGCCTGGGCTTCCGCTCCGGCGCGGGTCCCTTCCGCTCCCTGGCACGGATTGCCGTAGAGCCCCGCCCCTATCAGCTCGTTCCGCTCTTGATGGCGCTCAAGCTCGACCCGATCCGGATGCTGATTGCCGACGACGTCGGAATCGGCAAGACCGTCGAAGCCTGCCTGATCGCCAGAGAACTGATCGATCGCGGGGAAGTTCGTCGCCTCACTGTGCTCTGCCCACCCCATCTGGCCGAGCAGTGGCAGCAAGCGCTCAACGAGCAGTTCCATATCGATACCGCGCTCGTGCTCTCCGGCACGGCCGCTCGGCTGGAGCGCGACTGCCGGCAGGATGAGTCCCTCTTCGAGCGCTACCCGTTCACGGTCGTATCGACCGACTACATCAAGAGTGATCGGCGCCGCCACGAGTTCCTTCGTACGTGCCCCGAGTTCGTTATCGTGGATGAGGCGCACACATGCACGGCCGCGATCGGCACGAGCGGTAGCCAGAAGCGGCACGAGCTGCTTCAGGCCTTGGTCGAACCCATGAAGGAGGAAGGTGCCGCACGGCACCTGGTGCTGGTGACCGCGACACCTCACAGTGGGAAGGACGAAGCGTTTCGTTCGCTGCTGTCGCTGCTCGATCGAAAACTCCTGGACCTCCCGGAGGACCTCTCCGGAGACAAGAACCGCCGCAACCGCGAGCTGCTCGCCAAGTACTTCGTGCAGCGGCGTCGGAGCGACCTCAAGGCCTATCTCGATTCGACCACACCGTTTCCCGAACGCGAGATTGCGGAAGACCACTATTCGCTGAACCCGAAGTACCGCGCGTTCCTCGACAAAGTGCTGGCCTACTGCCGCGAGACCGTCCTCGACGAGACCATCGACAAGCGCCGTCAACGGGTTCGCTGGTGGTCTGCCCTCGCCCTGCTGAGAGCGATCTCCTCTAGCCCCGCTGCCGCGGCCGCCACCTTGCGGAACCGCTCTGGCGCCACTCAGGGTGAGACCGCTGATCAGGTGGACGAAGAAGGAAGGCGCGCGGTCCTCGATCAGGACGACGAGAGCTCCGAGGGGATGGATGTCGTCGCGGGGAGCGATACGGGCGACGAGGACAAAGTCGCCCACCGGCGGCTCCAGCAGCTGGCCAGCCAGGCGGACGCTCTCGCCGTGAAGGACGATGCGAAGCTCGCCAAGGCCCTGGAGCTGGTCGAGAAGTTTCTCGAAGACGGTCACGCTCCGATTCTGTTCTGTCGCTTCATCCCGACTGTGGGGTACGTAGCCGACTACTTGCGAAAGAAGCTCGACAAGAAGGGCGTTGTGGTCGAAGCCATCACCGGCAAGCTCGTCCCCGATGAACGTATCCGCAGGGTCGAAGCACTCGGCGAGAACGAGAAGCGCGTGCTCGTCTGCACGGACTGCTTGAGCGAAGGCATCAACCTCCAGCAGGGTTTCGATGCCGTCATGCACTACGACTTGGCATGGAACCCGACGCGCCACGAGCAGCGCGAAGGCCGAGTCGATCGCTACGGCCAGCCCAAGAAGAGGGTGCGCACGCTGACCTTCTACGGACACGACAACCCGGTGGATGGCGTCGTGCTGCAAGTGCTTCTTCGCAAACACAAGGCCATCCACAAGCAGCTCGGGGTCACGGTGCCCGTGCCGATGGACACCCGCGTCATCGAGGACGCCATCCTGGAAGGCCTGCTCCTTCGCGAGCACGACACCTCCCAGCAGATCAACTTCGACTTCCTGGAGCCCATTCACAAGCCAGTGGATGTGCAATGGGATGCCGCCGTCGAGCGCGAGAAGAAGAGCCGCACGCTCTTCGCCCAGAACCAACTTCTCGCCGCCGTCAACAACGAGGTCCGCACGGAGCTCGACGAGGTGCGCCGGGCCATCGGTGGCGAGGCGGACGTCGAACGCTTCACACGGGTTGCGCTGCAATCACTTGGAGCGGTGGCGTCCGATGGCGCCCCCCTCGAAGTCAAGCTGGGCGAGACACCCCGTGCCCTGAGGGACGCCATCGGCCGAGAGGACGAGATCAGCGTCGTCTTCTCCGGCCAGCCGCAGAAGGGGGTGGAGCTCCTCAGCCGGACTCATCCCGCCGTCGAGGGCATCGCCTCCTATGTCGTCGAGACGGCCCTCGACACCAACTTGGACGGCCCCGGCAAACGCTGCGGTGTCGTGCGCACTGCCGCGGTCGCACGCCGCACGACCCTCCTCCTCCTCCGCCTGCGCTTCCACATCGTCAACCAGGGCCGAGACGGCAAGGAGCGCCCGCTCCTTGCAGAAGACCTCGCGCTCGTAGGCTTCACCGGCAGCCCCGACAAGGCAGAGTGGCTCCCGCCCGAAGAGCTCGAGCCGCTTCTCGAAGCCGAGGCCACGGCGAACATCGGCCCCGATCAGGCGCGGGATGCCACCGCCCGAATCATCGACCGGCTCGATCCCCTGCTCCCCTACCTCGATCAGGTCGCCACCGAGAGGGGTGACGCGCTGCTCGACGCCCACCGGCGCGTCCGCAAAGCCACGAAGAGCGGCGTCCGAGCCCTGAAGGTCGACGTCCACACCCCCGCCGACATCCTCGGTGCCTACGTCTACCTCCCCGTCCAGAACGCAGGGGGTGAAGCGTGAGCCGCGGCAACCACCAGTTCAGCTCGGTCAAGACCGAAGGCGGCCTCCTCCCTCAGGACATCCTCGCCCGCATCCAGTCCGGCGACCCCGAGCTGGAAGGCACGAAGGCCGAGACCTATCACCTGGGCGCCCACGAGCGCATCGGCGAAGCCGCTAACCAGGCGTGGAGCCGCCTCGTCTCCTCCTGGCACGCGTTCCAGGAAGCCCTCGCCAAAGAGCCCGAAGACGCCCCCGCCATCGGTCTCACCCGCGACCGCTGGCTGCTGCCCCTCTTCGAGATCCTCGGTTACGGCCGGCTGCCCAAGGGCACCGCCACCGAGGTCGAAGGCAAGAGCTACGCCGTCTCCCACACCTGGCACCACTCGCCGATCCATCTGCTCGGCAGCCGCGTCGACCTCGACACGCGGCAGAAGGGTGTGGCTGGCGCCGCCACGTCTTCCCCGCACGGCCTGGTGCAGGACTTCCTGAACCGTTCGGACGCCCATCTCTGGGGCTTCGTCACCAATGGCTACCAGCTGCGCGTCCTGCGCGACCACCACAGCCTCACGCGCCAGGCCTACGTGGAGTTCGACCTGCAGGCCATCATGGATGGTGAGCAGTACAGCGAGTTTCTGCTGCTGTGGCTCGTCTGCCACCAGAGCCGGGTCGAAGCGGACAAGCCCGAGGAGTGCTGGCTCGAGACCTGGGTGAACATCTCGCGCGTCGAGGGCGTGCGCGCCCTCGACAAGTTGCGCGACGGGGTGGAGAAGGCCATCGAAGCCTTCGGCACGGGCTTTCTCGCCCACAAGGCGAATACGCGTCTCAAGGCGGCCCTCGAGTCGGGCGAGCTCGACAGCCAGGAGTACTACCGCCAGATCCTCCGCCTCGTCTACCGGCTCATCTTCCTCTTCGTGGCGGAGGAGCGCGATGCGCTACTCGACCCGAACGCGACGGAAGAGGCTCGAGAGCGTTACCGCCGCTACTACGCCACGCGGCGAATCCGCGATCTCGCCGACAAGCGTCGCGGCAGCGCCCATGGCGATCTGTGGCGGGGCATCGCTTTGGTGATGGAGAAACTTGATGACGGTTATCCGGAGCTGGGGCTTCCGGCGCTGGGAAGCATGTTGTGGGGGGAGGAAGCCTGTCCGTGGCTGATGTATGCGGAGTGCGCGAATGAACATGTGTTGAGGGCCGTGCGGCTTCTCTCGCACATTCAGGATGGAAAGATTCGCTATCCGGTCAACTGGCGCAACGTGGGCGCGGATGAGCTGGGAAGTATCTATGAGGGGCTTCTAGAGCTTCACCCAAGGATGAACAAGGAAGGCGCGACGTTCGAACTGGACACTGCTGCTGGTCACGAGCGCAAGACGACCGGCAGCTACTACACACCGACTTCGCTGGTGGACTGCCTTCTCGACTCCTCACTCAGCCCGATCCTTGATGAAGCATGCAGAAAGTCGGACCCAGAAGCGGCGGTACTTCAACTCAAGGTGTGCGATCCCGCATGCGGATCCGGGCACTTCTTGGTGGCCGCAGCGCGGCGCATAGCTAAACGACTCGCTTCGGTGCGGTCCGGAGACGATGAAGCCAGCCCGGTACAAGTACAGAATGCACTGCGCGACGTGGTGGGGCGTTGCGTTCATGGCGTCGATCTGAATCCAATGGCCGTCGAGCTTTGCAAAGTCAGTCTATGGATGGAGGCAATCGAGCCGGGCAAGCCGCTGTCCTTCCTCGATTCCCACATTCAGTGCGGCAACGCCCTTCTGGGCGCGACGCCAGCGCTAGTGGCCGGCGAGATTCCTGACGAGGCCTTCAAGCCAATGGAGGGAGACGACAAGGACGTCGCGAAACGACTCACGAAGCGAAATCGAGATGAGCGTTCCGGACAGGCCACTCTTTTTGGAGGTTTCGCTGGTGACCCGACTGCAGCGTACGGGTTGGTGGCTTCACGAGTCGCGCAGGTCGAGGCGGCGGCAGACGAAGACATCGAAGGAGTTCGACAAAAAAAGCGACTCTGGGATCACCTGGCGCAATCGTCCGAATACAGGGAGA
The DNA here is from genome assembly GCA_024228115.1 of bacterium. Lineage (NCBI taxonomy): Bacteria > bacterium. The sequence continues at coordinate 3,065 of JAAETT010000152.1, read as the reverse complement.
GCCTCTTTCGAGCCGATGTCTGGTGCGCGGCTTTCGTCTGGCCCAAACAACCGGGCGACCTGGAGAACGGAGCGCCAACGCAGGACCTGTGGCTGAAGATCTTGCAGGATACCTCCGCGGCACCTCGCGTGACACGGTCGACAGTTCGCGCGCTAGCGCGACAGTACGGCTTCCTTCATTGGCACTTGGCCTTTCCTCAAGTATTCGGTGAGCCGACCGCGGCCGGATCCGGATCCGACACTAGTGGATGGGTAGGGGGCTTCGACCTCGTAATTGGAAACCCGCCATGGGACCAAATTCAATTTCGTGAGCAGGAGTTCTTTGCGTCATCCGCCCCGGAAATTGCGAACGCTCGATCCGGCGCCCAACGCAAGAAATTGATTGAGAAGCTAAAAGCCGAGGATGCTGCTCTGTTTCAGGATTTTCAAAGGGCCAAAGCGGAGGTTGATGGGACCCGCCACATCTCGAATGTTTCGGGGAGTTTTCCTAATACGGGTTGCGGCCGCATGAATACCTACGGACTGTTCGCGGAACGGACCAAATCCATTTTGGGACCATCGGGTAGAGCAGGACTTGTCTTGCCTTCGGGCATTGTGACCGACGACAGCACGAAAGCGTTCTTTCAGGAGTTAGTAGACGAAGGGCGGCTGGTTAGTGTGTTCGACTTCGAGAACCGTCAGAAGCTATTCCCGGATGTTGATAGTCGGATGAAGTTCTGCCTTCTGACAATGACTGGCTCGGAACGGCCTGTGGCAGACGGCGCTGAGTTCGTGTTCTTCGCTCAGTCTGTGGAAGACTTGGATGACACCGAGCGCCGCTTTCGCCTCAGTGCGGAGGACATCGCACTACTCAATCCAAACACTCGCACGTGCCCGACCTTTAGAGACGTTAGGGATGCACGGATCAGCCTGGCTACACACCGACTGCTCGGCGCCTTTGATAGCGAAGCGAATCCGTCAGCGGAATCCTGGAATTTCAAGAGTAAGCCGGGTTTGTTCAACATGTCCCACGATTCCAAACTGTTTCGTGATGCTGAAACGGCCGGAAATACTATTCCACTCAGAGAGTACGGTCACAATGAAGGCAGTCTTCAGGGCTGGCTCCCGCTGATCGAAGCAAAGATGACGGGCTTCTTTGATCACCGTGCTGCTGGAGTGGTGATCAGTAAGACTGCGGCGATTCGGCAAGGGCAGCCTTCGCAGCTATCGGCGGCGGAACACGAACGTTGCGATCTAGTTGCAGCTCCGCGCTACTGGGTGCGTGCGGAGGAGGTCGATAAGGCGATTTCTTCAGCTTGGGACAAGAGATGGTTGATAGGTTGGAAGCAGGTCACCAGTCCTACGAATCACCGGACCCTCATTCCGGTTCTGACTCCGTTGTATGGTGTTGGTCACAGTATATATGTGGCGCTAATCGAACCGTCGAACGGAGTACCCTCCGGTGTTTCTGCTGCCGGGTTGTTGGCGTGCTGGAGCAGTTACGTCTGCGACTATACAGTTCGATGCAAACTCGGTGGCGTGAACCTTACGCCATTTACGATTCGCCAGCTTCCGACAATTTCGCCCAGTACTCTTTGCGTTGAACCTGAGTTTGACTCGATCGATTGGGGCACTTGGATCTGTCAACGCGTACTTGAGCTCTGTTACACCGCCTGGGACCTTGAATCGTTCGCGCAGGATTGCGGTTACAGCGGTCCGCCGTTCCGCTGGAATGAAGCTCGCCGCTTCTTGCTCTCCTGTGAGCTGGACGCTGCCTTCTTTCACCTCTATGGCATCGAACGTGACGACGTCGATCACATCATGGAGAGCTTTCTCATTGTAAAGAAGAAGGATGAAACTGCTCACGGCGATTACCGCACCAAGCTTCAGATCCTTGAGATATATGACAGGATGCGGGTGGCTATCGAATCGGACGATTCGTATCAGACGATTCTAGACCCGCCCCCCGCTGATCCGAACGTTGCCCACCCGGAGGACACTCGCATCGATCGGGTAGGTGCCGAAGCATGATCGCCGGGTCACGCCGTCTCCCGACCGAGCACCTCTCCATCCGGGTGCCGTGGCACGACAGCGGCTGGAGCGGGGCCGTGTGCGCGAACCCGGGAAGGAATACCGCCTGCCGCTCGCTGACCCGCATCGCCCAGTCCAAGGACGACACCTCGGAGAATGAGATCGCCGGATGCGCGTTCGCTGAGCTCGCTTCGAACAAGCTCCCGCCGTGTGTGGAAGAACGCGCCGGATTCATGGCCCCCGTTCCACTTACGCTCACCAAGCGTCATCCCTACGTGAAGAGCAGCGTGGATTCGCATGGTCACTTTGCACCGACGCATTGGACGACGCAGCCCTTCAGCGCGGCCTGCATTCCTTTTCGCTGGATGCTCAAGGAGAACTCTGCTGAACTCGCAGGCTGCTACCAGCTTGGGTTCCAGGACGATAGAGAGCCTGAGCTGAGCTTCAAGAAGGGGACGGCTTGGGTCCAGGAGCGGGCGAACCAGCTCGTCATGCTCGACACCTTCTTCGGCGCCGTGCGGCCCGAGGAGTCCCTGTGCTTTTTCTATGCCAAGGACACCCCGCTCTCCTCGTCGAGTGCCCGCGTGATCGTCGGCGTGGGCCTCGTGCGCTCCGTGGGCGAGCACGTGGAGTACGAGTACACGACGCCGATTGAGCAGGCGCCGCTCCGTGGTGTGCTCTGGGAGCGGAACGTCGAGCACTCCATCCGGCCCGGCTTCGAGGATGGATTCCTCTTCCCCTATCGACAGCTCTTCGACCTGGCCATGGAGAAGGGGCTCGACCCCGAGCAGTTTGTCGCCTTCGCCCCCGACGAGGCCTTTGGGAGCTTTTCCTACACCTCCGAACACGTGTCGCACGACCACGCCATCGCCTCGGTGCTGGCGTGCATGCGCACCCTCGATCGGATGAGCGAGGTGCTAGTCCCTTGTATCGACCAAAGGCGGAAGTGTTGTCATGCTAAGCACTGCGTCCCCCGCAGCCAATCGGTTCTCGCCGTGTCGCGGGCCGATTCATGGGGCCCGTATGTCGAAGAAGCGGTATCGGATTGACTTGACG
>JAAETT010000151.1 GCA_024228115.1 bacterium | reverse complement strand
TGACAGTCTGTGCGGTAGTATCCGGCTTCATGAAGGGGCCCTTGTTGAGGGGAAACGCGTGTCGCAACACGTTTCTACCGCAACTGGGGCCTTCTTCAATTCAGGAACGCGACTTCTTCATGAATTATTCGGGCTAGAGCCCGACCCAGGCTACCGCAGCGGCCACGTTGTCCCCTGCGCGCTGGCGTCGGTGGGCGTCACAGGCGCGCTCGCAGATGTCACGGGCCAGGCCCATGGCGCGCATTTCGGCGGGCAGTTCGGCAGCCGCGGTGACGGCTTCCCCGATGGCCCAGGCCGGATCCTCGACCCCGATTCCCTGCTCGCTCAGGCCATCCGTGACGCACACGACTGCGAGGGCGTCGGCCAAATCGTGACGGCCGAGTTGGCAGCGGGTGTGAAGCGTGTCTGGAGTCTCCTTGCGTGAACCCAGGAAGGGCGTCGGTCGCCCAGGTCGGGCGCCGAGTTCGTGAACCCCGCCACGGGTGGCGACGAACAAGTGGCTGTCGCCCACACACGCATAGAGCAGGTCGCGGCTCTCCGGGCGAACCAGGGTCGCCACCAAGGTGGTTTCTGACTCGAGATTGAGGCCTTCGGCGCGTTCGCGCAGGATGTCCAGGTTCGCGTCACAAAGGGCGGCCAGGGCGTGGCGGCTCCAGCCCGTGTGGAAATCCGCGTCGGCTTCGGTCCATTGGGGTGCCGGAAAGGCCAGCAAGTGCTCCACGACCACTTCGGAGGCCTCGAAGCCCGAGTGGCCGTCGGCCACGACGAGGAAGGCGCCACCTGGCCCCTGAAGGAAGCCGGCGACATCCTCATTGGGATCCGTGTGCAGATAGCCTTTAGGGGCGCCGCCCCGGGAGTTCGCGATGGCGATGGGCCCTTCCGCGACGACGTCCACCACACCGATGCGGGTATGCTCACGACCGCGCAGGACAGCAGACGTCATGGCCGCCGAGTATACTCACCCGGCGTCCGCGGGGAGGAGCCCCGGGTGCATCGCTGAGAGGTTTCGTCGCCCCTTCGTGGGAAGAAGGCGGGAGTCGTTCGTTCCATGGATTGGGTCAGGCCGGTCTGCCATGAGCTCGGAAATCTGCTGGCCGGCGTCCAGCTATCGGGCCACTTTCTTGGCGATCCGCTGCCGGTTCAAGACCGGCGCCGGATTGCCCACGAGGTGCAGCTGCTGGGTGCCCAGGCCGGCGCCTGGGTATCGCTGATCCGACCGCTTCGTATGCAGAAGCTCCTGCTCGGTCGTGTCGCCTCCTCCGAGGTGTTGGCGGCTCTTCGTCGGAGAGTGGAAGAGCTGCTCTTTCGCCCCGAGCAGTTGAAGGCACTCAAGGGCAATCGGCTCTCGGATGTGCGGATCGATGTCGATACGGTCCACCAGCTGCTGACTCTTCTTGTAGCCGGTGCCCTGGCCAACGGCGGATCCGAGATCCGCATCAAGCTCGAAGCCCGAGAGCAGGCCCGCCATCTCGTGTTGATCCTCAGCGATTCGGGGCCACCCCTGGCCCCGTTTGGCCCCGGGCCGGCCCCGCGAGGGCGTGAGTTGGCTTTGCAGGTTGGCGACGTCGTGTTGCGTGCTGGGGGAGGGCGTCTGGAGGTCATCCCGCGCAAGCGAGGGAGTCGGGTCGAACTCTACCTGCCTCGGGTTTCGCGCCGGATGCCCAGGAACGCTGCGACGGCTCGCTAGGCGGTCTTCTCTACGCGGCCCGGGCGAGGCGAGTCTTGCCAGGACGGCCTTGTTTGACGGCTTCGGTCGGCTCCCGGAGGTCCCAGACGAGCCCGACCCAGGAGAGCGCCTTCAGGACGTACCAGGTGACGTCGATTTCCCACCAGAAGAAGCCATTGCGCGCTGCCGCCTGGTAGTAGTGGTGGTTGTTATGCCACCCCTCGCCGCAGGTGAAGAGCGCGATCCACAGGTTGTTTCGGCTGGTATCGCCGGTTTCGTAGCGACGCTTTCCCCAGAGGTGGGCCAGGGAGTTGACCGAGTAGGTCGCGTGCCAGAGCAAGGTGGTCGATACGGCGAAGCCCCATACGACGCCGGGCAGGCCCGCGATCAGCGCGCAGAGGATTCCCAGGGTGAGCGGCGGAACCCAGTGATTCCGGTTCAGCCAGACCAGCTCCGGGTAACGTGCGAAATCCTTGATCACATCCTCGGGAGTTCCCTCCCAGCGCGTGTCGAAGATCCAGCCCTGGTGGGAGTGGTACCAGCCATGCTTCGGGCTATGAGGGTCGCCCTCCTGATCCGAGAAGCGGTGGTGTCGACGATGGTTTCCCGCCCACCAGAGGGGGCCCTTCTGGGTTGCAGAGCAGCCGATCCAGGCGATCACGAATTGGAAGATGCGGCCTGTCTTGTAGCTCTTGTGCGAGAAATAGCGGTGATAGGCGCCGGTGATCCCGAGCACCCGCACGAAATACGTGACAACGCAAAGCAACACGGCGGGAAGTGGTGCGCCTACGACGAGGACGAGCAGGCAAGCTGCGTGGATGCCCCAATAGATCACCCGGGCGACGGCGCCGGTGCGGGTCAGCCAGCCGTCCGATTCTTCGTAGTTCTGGTGGTAGGCTCGCGAGGGCTCGGGCTTCGGCTGTTTCGATGACGCTGCTCGGCTTGCCATGCTTCCCTCCAGGATTGCGCGACCGCGAGGATAAGTGTTGTTTCGGCCCTCGATGAGCCGGGCCTGTGAAACTTGCGTAAATCCGTGGCTCCGGCTCTGGAGGGCGGCTCAACCCATGGGGCGATGGGCCCAGGTGCTGGCGGGGATTCCCGCCATCGCTCACACTCCCATCCGCCATGGCGAACGACACCGCGAATTCCGAACAGATGACCTACGGCCTCACGCCTGCAGAGCGACGAGCCTGGGAGGAGGACGGCTTCTTCTGTCGCCCGTCGCTATTCGGTTCGAGTGAGATCGATGCTCTCCGGACGGCTGCCGAAGCCGTCGTGAAGCAGGCCGAGGCGTGTGTTTCCGCCAGCCTCGACCACTACGTGATCGACGGCAACGAGTATGTGGAGGTGCCCGCCCTGGGTGAAGGCGCGACCGTTCAGCTCGAGCACGCACCGGAGTCCCGGACGATCCGGGTGATCGAGCCCTTTCATGGCCTGCATCCGGTCTTCGACGAACTCGTCGATGATGCTCGTATCGTTCAGCCGATCTGCGAACTCGTGGGAACGGAAGAGGTCGCCCTCTTTTCCGACAAGATGAACTTGAAGCGCCCGCAGGAGGGCTCGCGTTTCGATTGGCATCAGGATTCGCCCTATTGGGCGCATTTCTGCGAGCACCTGGACCAGTTGCCCAACGTGATGATCACCCTCGATGATGCGGACGAGGAGAATGGCTGCTTTCGCGTCGTCCGCGGCAGCCACAAGAAGGGCTGCCTTCCGGGACGTACCGGCGATGGAACCCTCGGGCCTCTCTTTACCCATCCGGACCACTTCGATGAGGGGGATCAAGTGCTGATCCGCGTTCCTGCGGGCTCGCTGGTCTTTTTCAGCCCTCACACGGTGCACGGTTCTCGTCCCAACCGCTCCGACCGCGCACGCCGGGCTCTGGTGCTGACCTATCAGCCCTCAGGTCTCCGGATGTTCAAGGCGGATCGGGTGCGGAGCGCCGGGGATGCGAGAGGTGCGAACGGCTAGCTCGGTCCATGCATGGCGGATCCGCCGATGCGGGGCGTCAGGTCTCGATCGCTTTCGCCGCCTCGTCGAAGGCAGCCGCGAGTTCGTCGTAGCCGTGGCAGACGGGGAATTGGGGGAACTCGCGGATCACGTTCTCCGGGGGCCGAAAGAGGATCCCACGGTCGGCTTCGCCTAGCATCGTGGTGTCGTTGTACGAATCGCCCGCCGCGATCGTCTTGAAATTCAGCGACCGGAAGGCCATCACCGCCTTGCGCTTCGGGTCCTGTTGACGCAGGTGGTAGTCCGCGATCTTTCCGGCGCCATCGATTTCGAGATCGTGACAGAAGAGGGTGGGCCATCCCAGTTGCCGCATCAGGGGTTTGGCGAACTGGTAGAACGTGTCCGAGAGGATCACGACCTGCATGCGCGCACGTAGCTCGTCCAGGAAATCACGGGCGCCGGCCATGGGTGTGAGGGCCGCGATCACCTCCTGGATGTCGGCGATTCCGAGATCGTTCTTCTCCAGGATGCTGAGCCGTCGGGTCATCAGCTCGTCATAGTCCGGGATGTCGCGGGTCGTGAGACGCAGTTCCTCGATACCCGTACGCTCGGCCACACCAATCCAGATTTCAGGGACGAGGACCCCTTCCAGGTCCAGGCAGGCGATGATCATGGGTTCGTCCGGTTCCTCTTCCTACTGGGGTGCCGGTCCGGGAAATTGCTCGCGCAGGAGCCGCTTCAGGATCTTCCCGGTCGGGTTGCGTGGGATCTCGTCGATGAAGTGCACGACTCTGGGTTGCTTGAAGCGGGCCAGTCTGGTCTGACAGAACTGGATGACGTCATCCTCTGTGACCTCGGTACCCGGTCGGCGAACCACGATGGCGGCCACGGATTCTCCCCATTTCGGAGACGGCATGCCAATCACAGCGACGTCGGCCACGCCCGGATGAGCGGAGAGCGCGTTCTCGACCTCAGCCGGGTAGATGTTCTCACCGCCGGAGATGATCATGTCCTTCTTGCGATCCTGGATGTAGACGAATCCGTCCTCGTCCATCGATGCCAGATCGCCGGAATAGAGCCAGCCGTCCCGAAGGGTCTCGGCGGTCGCGTCGGGCCGGTTCCAGTACTCCTTCATGATGTGGCGGCCGCGAACGATCACTTCGCCGATCTTCCCGGGCGGTACGTCCTGGCCCTGCTCATCGACGACGCGCACATCGGTGTGGAGGAATGCCGGGCCGGTCGAACCGGCTTTCGAGATGGCGGCCTCCGGGCTGATCAGGCAGGCCGGGCCGCCAGTCTCGGTCAACCCGTAGACCTGATGGATTTCGATTCCCATGGCCGCGTAGGCTTCGATCAACGGCACGGGCACGGGCGCGGCACCGGACATGATCCAGCGCAAGGTCGTGCGGTCGTGTTCTTCGTGATTGTCGGCAGCGAGCATCAAGCGAAGCATGGCCGGAACGGCGAGCGCGGTGGTCACCCGCTCGCGCTCGATCACCGGGAAGACCTGCGAGGGGTCGAAGGCGCGCATCAAGACGATGGCGCTGCCACGGTGGATGCCCGCGGTGAGCGGCCCCAGTGCGCCGACGTGGAAGAGCGGCAACATCTGCAGGTAGCGATCGCCGTGGCGGTTGTCCGCCGTCATGTTGATCGTCAACGAGGCCCACGTGACGCTCGAGTGGGTGTGGACGACGCCCTTCGGCTGCCCCGTGGTGCCGGACGTGTACATGATGAAGAGGATGTCATCGCCCTCGGCAGCGATATCCGGTTCTTCATCGCTTGCCGCCGCAGTGAGCGTGTCGTAGTCATCGGCGAAGTCCGGGGTGTCGCTGGCCGCACCGACACGGATCCAGCTCGAGATCGGCGTGTCCCGCTCCAGCAGCTCCGCGACCGGCTCGTCGAACTCGCCGTCGAAGAGCAGGACCTTGGAGCCCGAGTCACTGAGGATGAAGGTGAGCTCCTCCGGGACGAGTCGCCAATTGAGCGGAACCATGACGGCACCGATTTTCGCGATCCCGAAATAGCTCTCGATGTACTCGGCGCCATTCATCATCAGCAGCGCCACCCGATCGCCAGGCCGTACGCCCTTTTCCAGAAGGGCGTGGGCGATGCGATTGGCGCGGGCGTTCAGCTCGCTGTACAGGAACCTGCGGCCTCGCTCGATCTCGATCAGGGCCTCGAGATCGGGCCCGAGGGCCGCACGTTTTGCCAGGAAGAGTCCGAGATTCTCACGCATCAGGGGATTAAACTCCGTTCGGTCGAAGAGGGGAAGGGGGCAGCGTCAAATGGGACCGCTCGAGGCGGCGTGGCTGGGGATCGTGCAGGGGCTGACCGAGTTCTTCCCTGTTTCGAGCTCGGGCCACCTGGTCATCGCGGAGACTCTGCTGGGCCACATCGGTGAGGGCGTGCTCTTCGAGATCGCCGTCCACGTGGGCACTCTGGTGGCGATCCTCGCGTTCTACCGCGAGCGGATCGTGGGCCTGCTCGTCGGCCTCCGCGCGCGAGAAGCGGAGGCCTGGCGCTACGCGGGGAAGCTCGTTCTGGCCACCCTTCCCGCCGTGGTCGCCGGGCTTACCGCCAAGCCGTTCATCGAATCCCTGTTCGGTGAGCCCCGGCTGATCGTGCTGACGCTTCTGGCGACCGGCGCCCTGCTGCTCACGATTCGCCGCACCCAGCCTCACGCCCGCGCCGAGGTGCCGAGCTGGTCTCAGGCTTTCTGGATCGGCTGCGCACAGATGCTGGCGATCGCGCCCGGAATCTCGCGGAGCGGATCGACCTTGGCGGCGGCGCTCGCCCTGGGCGTGGCACCTCTGGCGGCGACCGAGTTCTCATTCCTGATGGCCGTTGCCGCCATCACCGGTGCGGCCGTTCTGGCGATCCCCGATGCAAGTGCGGCAGATTCGGCAACGCTCATCGCCTGTGGCATCGGAGCCGTGGCGGCGGCCGTATCAGGTTTGTTTGCACTGCGTGCGTTCGTGCGCCTTCTGGAGCGCCAACGCTTCCATCTCTTCGCGTACTACTGCTTCGCGGCCGCATTGGCGTTCGCCGCCTACCTGAGCCTCCGCTGATCCCACCAGAGGGGACGCACCTCCGCCGCGATCAGGGTTCGAGGATGGGATGGAGCCGCTGGGCGGGTGTGGTGTCCCGCAGCTTCTTGAGGGCGCGGGCCTCCAGTTGGCGGACCCGTTCTCGGGAGAGCCCCAGGTTCTGGCCGATCTGTTCGAGGGTGTGCTCCTCTTCGCTGCCCAGGCCGTAGCGCAGGCGCAGGATCAGCTGCTCGCGGTGGGAGAGGGCGCCGATCAGGTGCCCGACGCCGGAGCGCATGCGGTCGTCGTCGATCCCACCGTCCGGAAAGCATGCGCCCGCATCCGGGACGAAATCTTCCAGCCGCTTCTCCGTGCCGGCGACCGAGGACTCGAGAGAGATCGCCTCCCGGCTCAACCGGTCGAGGGCTTCGAGGGCCTGGGTATCGGTCTCGAGGGCAGGTGCCAGCTCTGCCGGCGTGGGCTCCCGGCCCAGCTTGCTGGTCAGCTCGGCCTTGATCCTCTGGCTGCGCTGCAAGCGGTCGTGCACGTGGGAGGGCAGGCGGATCGTCCTCGAATGGTTCTGGATGGCGCGCACGAGGGCCTGGCGGATCCACCAGACAGCGTAGGTGGAGAACTTGAAGCCTCGGCGATGGTCGAACTTCTCGACGGCACGGATCAGGCCCAGGTTGCCTTCCTGGATCAAGTCCGGAAAGGAGAGGCCCAGATTGCGGTAGTCCTTCGCGATCGCGACGACGAGCTTCAGGTTGTGCTCGATGAAGCGATTCTTCACCGCGGTGAGCCGATCCTGAGCGGCTTCGACATCGTTCCAGCACGCGCCGAACGCGACCTTGCCGTGGCCGGCGTGGGTTTCGAGCTCCTTCAAACGTCGGCTGCCCTTGCGCGCACGGCGGAGTTCCCGGCCGAGGCTCCGGACCTGCTCTCGCAGTTCGGAGAGCACCGCAAGAGAGAGCTTGGCGTTGTGCATCTCGTTGGCGATCCCGTTGTTGGCACGGCTCCACTGGGCCTTGGGCGAGCGGGTATTCAGGCCGTCGCGGCGTTTCACGTGTCGGCGCAGCCGATTGATCGCGCCCTCGACGCGCGTGGCGATCTCGCCGGTGTCCTCATCCCCTGCGGACTCGGAGAGCTTCGCGCCGGTATGGGACATGGCACGAAGCGTGTCCCAACGCTCGACAACATGCCGTGCGCAGGCGGGAATTGCGTAGAGCGCGTCGCGCAGCTGGCTCGTTGCGGCCTCGAGCTCCTTGGCGAGCACGACCTCTTCTTCGCGCTTCAGCGTTCGAGTGCCGCCGATATCCTGGAAGTACGATTCCAGGGGCCGCCGGTCTCGTGCGCCTTCATGATCTTCGACGGAGGGGGCGGGCTTCGCACCCTTCGCCGCCGGGGCGGGTTGGGTCGGCGTGGTGGCTTCGGCTCGCATGGGCTGGTCCAAGGTCACTGGCTCCTTGCTGATTTGAGGGCGGCGGGTTGAAGAAGAAAGGTCCGTGGAAGTCGTGGGGTAGGTCGACCGCGAAGCGCGGAGGCGGCGTCGATCGCTCGACATGCCTCCGGCACGGGTCAGAGTGCGGCGGGCGTTCGCGGCGCCCGGCCGAGCCGTCTCGAACTCACGCAGAGTCCTCGCATCGGGTGGGACCCGGTCGGGAGGGATCGTTGAGGGCGGGGGGGATCAACTCGGTTCTCTTGATTTCTGGACGGGGCTCGCAGAATGCTCACCCGCGGGGAGAATGACTCCAAGTCTGGTGCGCTAACCGGTCCGATATCTTCTTACGTCTCCACTTGCATTTCCAGAACTTTCTTCGACACCGGAGTCAATTTCCGTCCCGCGGGGGTTCGGGGCTACACGGAAGTTCCCCCATCGGATTCGCAGCTTCGCAACCAACTAGTTGAAATCACTCAAGGACTGACGAAGATGATTTCGAGTCCCAGATCCGCGACGCGAAACGGCACCGAGGCAAAACGGGCAGACAGTGCCCGCGAGCGCCCCACCCTGATTCCCGAGAATGGGAGTCGGCCGCTCATCTGGGCGCCGTCGGGCCCATACAGGATCACGCGTAGCAGGCCCTGTTCGATCGTTCGGGAGGTGCCATTCGTCAGGGAGAAATCGATCCGCAGGGCGTCTCCCGTTCGTTCGACATCGCCCAGCCGCCAGGTGAGGTCGCCGCTTCGCTGGTAGTCCGAGCGGCTGAGAGGCGCGCCATGGCTCCTCTCATCGAGCGTTTCCACGGGTAAGTAGGCCGTCCCGCAACCCAGCAGGACGAGGCCGAGGAGCCATTTCAGCGCGGTCGTTCCCAGGCGCGGCATGACGCCATCCTACCCCCGATGCTCGACTGGAATCGGCCAAGATCGGGGTCGGCGAAGTTGGCATTTGATGGCCGGATAGAGTAGTACTGACCAGTCAGTACCTGCTCGCGCCCTGAGCACGCTGTTTGCCCGCTTCGAATCGTCAACCCCATTCGTCTTCGCGGCCCGGGCCCGATGCGCGCCGAGAGCAGATCCTGCGCGGGGCCCGGGAGGCGTGCCTCGAGCGCGGTCTCGCCGCCGTGCGAATGGAACAGATCGCCGCTCATGCCCATGTCTCCAAGGGCACGCTCTACAACCATTTCGAGAGCCGGGAGGATCTGCTCCTCGCGATGCTGGAAGACCGGCTCCAGGCCGGAACCGAAATCGTCGCAGGCGCGGTCGAGGCCGAGCCTGATCCGGCCCGCTCTCTCGATCGCCGAATCGACGCGCTGATCCAGATGATTGGATTCCAGGCGCCGACGGCACCGCTGCTCTTTCAGGGGTGGGGTTTGGTGGCAGACGCGCCGGCCCTCGAACAGCGGTTCAAGCAAGCGCTGCGCGGTTTCTTCGAGTTGTGGGCGTCGTCGACGCGAGAGGCCCTGGAAGCCGGTCAGGCAACCGGGGCTTTCCGCCGCGATGCGGACATCGATGCTTTTACCGCAGCGCTACTTGCCCTGGTTTCGGGCTCGATCTTTCGGGGCAGCGTCGATCCCGAGGCTGTCGAGGCCACTGCCCTTCGCGCTGCGTTCGATGCACTGCTGAACGATCGCCTTCGTCTCCCTCCCGTTGCCGCTTCTGGAGAGTTTCAATGAACGATTCCGCGAATTCCGAACTGGCCAGTGGACGAGCGCGATGGATCTTCCTCGCCACCGCCGCGCTCCTCCTTGTCGGGACCTTCGCGTTGTACAGCTTCGCGCCCGAGCTTCAACGGGAAGCTGCGGCTGGCGCCGAAGCCACCGCCGTACGGGTCGGCACCTGGACGATCGAGGCACGGCCGTTGGTCCGGACGACGCGCCTCTCCGGTGTGATCGAGGCCCGACGCAGGGTCGAACTCTTTGCCGAAGTTGGCGGCCGGGTCATCGAACTCGGGGCGGAGGATCTCGAGGCGGTCGAGGCTGGCCAGTTGCTCGTCAAGATGGATCCACTCCTTGCCGAGGTTGCGGTCGAACGATCTCGCGCAGCCGTGGCACGGGCCGAGAGCCAGCTTTCCCTGGCGGAGAGCGAGCGCGCCCGATTCGAAAGCCTGGCAACCCGGGATGCCGCCAGCGCGTCGCGACGTGACCAGGCCGTGAACGGCCAGAAGGTGGCGGCCGCCAATCTTCGCGAGGCCCGCGCCAACCTCTCCGAAGCCCGCGACCAGCTGGCGAAGAAGACCCTTCACGCGCCCTTCGCCGGCGCGCTCCAGGGCTTTCCGGTCGAGAACGGGGAGGTGCTTCAGCCCGGCGAATCGGTCGGCGAGTTGTTGGATCTCTCTACCGCGCGGCTTGCACTCGGCGTGACCGACCGGGAGATCGTGGCCTTGCAGGCAGGAGCGAGCGTGACGGTCAGCCTCGAGGCCTACCCCGGGGAGACCCTCGAAGGACGTATCCTCCACGTGGGTGCGGCGGCGGATACGACCAGTCGCAAGTTCCCCATCGAGGTCGAGATCGACAATCCCGACCAGCGGATCCTGCCGGGTATGGTGGCGAGAGTGGATTTGAAGCTAGGCGAGCCGAGACCGGTTCGGCTCGTACCGCGAGAGGCCACCCTCGACCAGTTCGGGGTGCGCCTCGTGTACGTGATCGAGTCCGGCGAGAAGGGCCCCGTCGCCCGGCAGCGTCGAATCGAAGTGCGCGACATCCCCTTCCGGCCGGAAGACCTGGAGATCGTCTCGGGGTTGGAGGACGGCGAGCAGATCGTGACGACCGGCCTCGGAGAGCTACGCGAGGGTCTGGTCGTGAAACCGAGAAAGCCGCTGGCCACCCCCGGTGAAAAAGGCGTCGGGGCGCAGAGATGAGCCTTCCCGAGTTCTCGGTTCGCCAGGTCGTCCTGGTGAACATCCTCTTCGTGATGGTGATCGGCGCGGGCCTGTTCGCCTTCGTCGGCATTCCCGTCGAGGTGTTCCCGGACATCTCCTTCAATACGGCGATCGTGAATACGGTCTGGCCGGGTGCCTCTGCTGACGAGATCGAACGGCTGGTGACGACCAAGCTCGAAGAGGAAATCCAGGAGGTGGCCGGCATCAAGGATCTCACCAGCTCGTCGCTGGCGGGAGTCTCCTCGATCGACGTCGAATGGGACGAATCCCTCTCGGCGATCCAGCAAGAGAGCTCACTGAACGAATTGCGCGCCGCTATCGACCGGGTCAATGATCTGCCAGGGGAGGCCGAGAAACCAGTCGTCTTCGAACTCTCGGTTCACGAAGTGCGGCCTTCGTGCATGGTCGCCGTCTCCGATGTCGGGGGAGTTGGCGAGTACACCCTTCGCGAGGTGTCGCGAGACCTCGAGATCCGCCTCGAGCGGATTCCGGGCGTGCGGAAGACCGTTCCCCGCGGCGATCGGGATCGCGAGCTGCGCGTCTACGTGGATCGACAGCGGGCACTCCAGGCGAATCTCACGCTTCCCGAGATCAACGCGGTGATTCGTGCGAACAACCAGAACATTCCGGCCGGTAGTTTCGTCAACGACGCGTCAGATGAGATCACCGTGCGGGGCCTCGGCAATTTCTCCACGCCAGAATCCCTGGCCGCGACGGTCATCAAGAAGGATGTCCGGGGGCGCCACATCACGCTGGGCGAGATCGCCACGGTCGAAGGGGGCTTCGAGAGCCGACGCTTGTTCGGACGCTACAACGGAGACCCGGCCATTCATCTCGGTGTAGCCCAGGAGAGCGGTGTCGACGTCCGGGAACTGGTGGCCCGCGTCCACCAACTGGTGGACGAAGCGAATCAGGGACTTCCGCCCGGCGTCGAGGCGACCGTCACGTGGGATAGCTCGACCTACATCGAATCCCGCATGGCCCTGCTCCAATCCAATCTGTTGATCGGTGTGATGGCCGTGGTCGCCGTGCTCTGGTTCACGGTCGGTTTTCGCAACGCGCTGCTGGCGATCCTGGCCGTCCCGTTCTCGTTCTTGTTCGCGCTCTATGCCTTTCCCTACATGGGGATGAGCTTGAACAGCCTGACGCTGATCGGCTTCATCATGGTCTCGGGGATGTTGGTCGACCACGCGATCATCATCATCGAGAACATCTATCGACACGTGGAGGAAGGTTTCGAAGTCCGTACCGCCATCATCGAGGGTACCCGGCAGGTCATGTGGCCGGTCATCGCAACGGTGGCCACCACGCTCGCGGCGTTCCTGCCGATGCTTCTCGTCTCCGGCACATCCGGTGAGTTCTTCTCCCTGCTACCGAAGGCCGTGATCGTCACGTTGGTGGGATCCCTTTTCGAGGCGCTGATCATCCTGCCGGCCCACTACCTGGATTGGGGCAGCACGACCGCAGCCGGTACCACCGACGATGCAGGAGAAGGGGGCTTCGTGGCGCTCTCCCACCGTGCGCGGGCCTCCGTGGATGGCTTCCTCATGCGTTCGCGAGACTCCTACCTGCGCGCCCTCGAACCCGTGCTGCGCTATCGCGGCAGCTTCTTCCTGGTGTGCTGTGCGGCGCTTGCATTCTCGTGTGGGCTCACCCAGCACGTCCCGATCGACCTCTTCAAGTCCGATTTCAACCAGTTCTATATTACGACCGATGGCCCCATCGATGCCGGAGTCGATCAGACCTCCGAATCGATCACAGCGATCGACGCTGCCCTCTCGGAGTTCGGCGCTGAGATCACCGACTACCTGTCCTATGCGGGCATGAAGATGTCGGCGGATGGTGGGCCGCAGACCGGCACCAACTACGGCGCTTTCTACATCCAGTTTCCGGATACCAGCGAGAACGTGGCCCACCCGGAGCGCATCTTCGAGCGGGTGCGTAGCCGTGTCGAGGAGACGATGGAAAGCAGCCCCGGCATCGAGAAGGTCTTCGTCTTCGCTCCCAGGAATGGGCCGCCGGTCGGCAAACCCGTCGCCATTCGCGTCTTTGCCGATGACTACGCGCTGGCCAAACGGGTTGCGGCCGAACTCAAGGCCGATCTCGCGACGATTCCTGGCGTCTTCAACATCGAGGACAACCTGCCCATCGGTCCGCGAGAGTTACGCGTGCGGTTGGATGAGCATCGCGCATCGCTTCACGGCTTGACGTTCCAGGATGTGGGGATCGCGCTGCGCGCAGCGAACGATGGGCTCGTTCCCTCCACGTTCAAGGATCCGGCCTCCGATGAGGATGTGGATATCCGGGTCATGTATCCGAAGGCGCAGCGCAGCAGCATTGCCGATCTGCTCGACGTGGAGATCCGTTCTCCTGCAGGGCATACCGTTAAGCTCGGCGACGTGGCACGCATCGAAGTCGAGCGCAGCTATCAATCGCTCTATCACTACGACGCCCGCCGGGCGGTGGTCGTGTACGCCGAAGTCGACAAGTTGCAGGCGACGTCGGTTTCAGCGAACCGCGAGATGGCATCGCGCTTCGCCGATGCAAGCGTTCGCTGGCCTGGCGTTTCATTGGTCTTTGGCGGAGAGGCCCAGGAAACCGAGCGCAGCATCTCCGAACTCCTGGGCACGCTCTTCATCGCGTTGGTGGCCATCTACGCCATCCTGGCGACGCAATTCCGTTCCTACCTTCAGCCCGTCGTGGTGATGAGTGTGATCGCCTTTGCCTTCATCGGCGTCATCCTCGGCATGTTCGTGCTCGACTATCCGCTCACGATGTACGTCTTCTACGCGATGGTCGGGTTGGCGGGCATCGTCGTGAACGATTCGTTGGTGTTGATCGACTTCGTGAACCAGGGAAGGGCGCGCGGCCTCTCATCGCTCGATGCGGTGCGCGAATCCTGCAGCCTGCGCTTTCGCCCGATCCTGCTCACGACCGTGACGACGATCGCAGGGCTCTTTCCGATGGCAGTGGGATTGGGCGGCACCCATCCGGTGTATAGCCCGTTCGCCGCAGGCATCGTGTTCGGGCTCGCCGTTGCGAGTGGACTGACGCTCTTCACGGTTCCTGCGCTCTACCTGATGGTCGAAGGTGGGAAAGAACGTGTGACCCGACTGCGGATCCGTCAGGAACCGATGATCTTCCCAAGCGAAAGCTGATGGTGCCCCCAGCTGGGCCAGGCGGCCGGGGACAGACGCTTCACGGACCCACGCTGCTGCTGGTTGCTGTCGGTGAACCACCCGAGTGAGGATCGGGTGTTCCTGCTCCGGACGGGGTTCGACCGAGAAGAGCCACCACCGGGGAATTCTCCTGCAGGTGGCGCGCTGAGTGGCCGATGAGATGGCGTGTCCGAGCGTCCCATCCGCATCCTGATCGTAGAGGCCGCCCCGCCGCCGGAAGGTTACGACGAGGGCCTCGGTGCCGCCGGGTTTGCGACCGTCCGCGCAAGATCTCTTGATCCGGCTTTGGAGCTGCTGCGCGAAGATGCCTTCGATGTAGCCGTGCTGAGCCACCCCTTGCCCGGGAGCGACCTGATCTCCGGCTGTGCTGCACTTCGCGCGCCGCTCGAAGCACCGCCGCTGGTATTGCTCGATGCCACTGGCCAATCGGCGGAGCTGGAGCGTCTGATTCCGGCAGCCATGCAGCCAAGTCTGGTGTTACCTCGACAGGTCGACGTTGCGAAGCTGGCGGTGGAGATCCGGACGCTCCTCGATCAACCAGCTCCCCAACCCCAGCGCAGGCCCGATGCTTCCCTCGTGCTCTCCCGCGTCGTGATGAAGCTGCGCCAGAGCCGGGCCACCGGCGTGCTCGACGTTCGTGGCGAGGGCCGGCGAACCTTCATCCGTTTCCGGGACGGCCGCATCGTGATGGCCGAAGGCGGCTCGTTGCGGGAGAGCCTGGGCCGCATCCTGCTGCGCAAGGGCGAGCTTTCGGAGGACGACTACGTCCGGGTGATCGAACGCATGACCGAGCGTGTCTACGAGCATGAGCCCGTGCGAATGGGCGAGGTGCTCGTCGAGCTCGGGCTCTTCACACCTGAGGAAGTGTTCGTTGCGTTGCGCGAGCAACTGGGCGAGAAGATCGTCGCAAGCTTTCGGACCTACGTGAGCCACGAGTTCCGCGAAGAAGAGCCCGAAACCGAAGTAGGCGGTTTCGGCCTGCCCCAAGTAGAGGCGATCATCACGCATGCGCTTTCCGCGTATCTACCCGTGTCTGAAGCTCGCGCTGCCGTAGAAGCCGGGGTGGAGGGACTGCCGCGGCTGGCGGCGCCGCCCACGACCGTGGCGGCACGGCTGGAGCTCGATAGCGTGCAGGCCGCGCAGCTTGGAGCGGCGAACGGTGAGCGCAGCGTCGCCCAACTGCTCGAAACCGCGGACCCGCGGCTGCTGATTGCGCTCGAGATGACGGGCCAGCTCACCGCCGCCAAGCGCCAGCCGCAGTCGCAAGCCAAGGGCCCAGCATTGCGCCCGCCCCAGAGCCCCCAGAAAGCCGACCTGCCCCATGAGCCGTCGGAGAATGAACGGGCCCGAGCCCGGCTCGAGGCCGAACGAGCCTTCCGGCTGGGTCAGGAGCATCTGGAGGCGGAAAGGATCGCCGAGGCCCGGGAGAGTTTCGCACGCGCGATCGAGCTGGAGCCGCTCGAGGCCGAATACCACATGTACGAGACCTGGGCCGCCTATCGGGTCGCCCGGGTCGAGGTGCGCGTACAGCGCGCCAAGCTTACCGCCTGTGCCCGCAAGGTCGTCGAGGAAGACGGCACCTCTGCCCGCCCGCATACGATCCTCGGCCGCCTGGCTCTCGAGGAGGAGAACCGCGCGCTGGCCCGCAAAGAGTTCCAGCTGGCCCTGCTACGGGATCCTGAGGACCAGGATGCCAGATCCGGTCTCGAAGGGGTCGATGGCTGACCCAGTCGATCGTCTCGGCCTTTCGTCTGAATGGAGGCGAGCCGAAGTCTCGGTCGGGCCGCGCGACCGGCAAGTTCGCCCTAGCGATGACACGACGGAGCTTCCCAGGTTTGGCATGTTCCGCTGCCCAAAGGGAGGCCATCTTGACCGAATATGCTGCTGAACTCGAAGTTGCCCTGGAGGCCGTGCGGGCCGCAGCACGGGTCTGCCGTGCGGTTCAACAGCGGCTCGTCACTGCGGACACTCTCGAGAAGAAGGACAAGAGCCCCGTCACGGTGGCGGATTTTGCCTCCCAGGCGATCGTCTGCCAGCGGCTCGCGGGCGTACTGCCCGAGGATCCGGTGGTGGGCGAAGAGGATTCCGCCGAGTTGCGCGCAGGGGATCAGGCGGTGCTGCGAGCCGCGGTCGCAAGAGAGGTCGCGGCCGAGGTCGAAGGGGAGGTCGATGAGGCCGCTGTGCTCGGCTGGATCGATCGGGGCGGCGCCCAGGCTGACACGGGCCGCTACTGGACGCTCGATCCGATCGACGGAACCAAGGGATTTCTTCGCGGCGAGCAGTATGCCGTGGCGCTTGGGCTGATCGAGCAGGGCCAGGTCGTGCTGGGTGTGCTCGGCTGCCCGAACCTGCAAGGGCCCGAAGGCCCGGGCTTGCTCTTCTCGGCGGTGCGTGGCCAGGGAGCACGGGAACATGCGCTCGCAGGAGATGGGCCCGGCGCTCCGCTTCACGTCGCGAAGGTGGCAATCCCGGCCGAAGCGCGATTCTGCGAGTCCGTCGAATCGGCCCATTCCGACCAGAGCGAATCGGCCCGAATCGCGGCCCGTCTCGGCATCACCCAGGAGCCTTTTCGCATCGACAGCCAGTGCAAGTATGGAGCCGTCGCCCGGGGCGACGCCTCGATCTACCTGCGGATGCCCACGCGGAAGGACTACCGGGAGAAGATCTGGGATCATGCCGCGGGCAAGATCGTGGTGGAGGAGGCCGGCGGCCGGGTGACGGACGTGTTCGGAAGCGACCTCGATTTCTCCCGCGGGCGCACGCTCGAGAACAACCGCGGCATCGTTGCGACTTCCGGCACGATTCATGACGAAGTGATCGCCGCCGTGCGCGAGGTCCGCGGCGAGTAGGGCTCAGCCCGTTTCGGCCTGTCGCTTCAGGGTGCGCAGCATTTCGAGCCGGATCCAGCCGCTGAACGGGCGGATGACCAGCCAGTAGAGCCGAAACAGGCGCCGCGTTGTCGCGCCCAGGCACTGCACGCGTGTCTGTGTCGAAACGAGGGTGCCGTCCTCCACGGGACGCAGGTGGAAATTCCAGGCGATGCGCAGGCCCTGGGCGGGCGCAAAGGCATGGAAGGCCTCAGCGCTTTCGATCTTGATCCGCCGCGTGCCCTCGGCCATCAGGCCGATCACGAATTCCTCCGGCGGCCGCTCTTCCAGGATCGCGAAGCCGGGCCGATCGCCCAGCAGGGAATCCAGGCGGAGATCCTCGGCAGGCAAGCCTCGCATTCGGAACAGCGCACGGATGATCCGGGAATCGTTGAAATCGAGGTGGCGCGCGACGGGATAGACCCGAGCCGGTGGAGCGTCTACCTGGATGATGTGGCGCTCGGAAAAGGTGAACTCCGGGAGGTAGGCGTCGATGCGCATCTAGCCGAGCGGCCAGATCCACGGGATGACCGTCAGTGCGACGGCCGCGCAGAGCAGGTCCAGGGGTAGACCGACGCGCACGAAATCGGTGAACCGATAGCCGCCCGGGCCGTAGACGATCAAGTGGGTTTGATAGGTCACCGGGTTGGCGAAGGCGCAGTTCGCCCCCATGGCGATGGCCATGATGAAGCCGCGCGGATCGGCTCCGACCTGGCTTGCTGCCTGGATCGCGATCGGGAACATGATCGCCACGGCTGCATTGTGGTGCAGGAATTCCGAGAGCAGGACGGTCACCAGATAGACGGCAGCCAGTGTGATCCAGGGGCCGAGTTGGCCGGTGCCGCCGACGAGCAGGCTGGCGATCTCACTGGCCGCGCCCGATTTCTGCATGGCCAATGCGATGCCCAGGCCCGCACCGATTACGACGAGCACGTTCCATTCGACGCTCTGCCTTGCGATTCTACCGTCGATGCAGCGCGTGCCGATGAGCGCGCCGACCGCGATGAAGGACGCGATGGAGATCGGAAGGATGTCGAGGGCGGCGATACCGACCATCCCGACCAGGATGGCGATCGCCAGGCCGGCTTTCTCCGTGCGCGGTGCAACGTGGCCGCCGATCTCACTCACGAGGTAGAAATCCAGGCTGTTGCCGTGGGCTCGCATGAAGCCGACGGCCGTCTGGAGCAGAAGCGTATCGCCGGGCCGCAATACGATCTCGCCGATCTTCCCGCCCACGCGCTCGCCGTTGCGGTGCACCGCCACGACGGCGGCATCGAAGGACGTCCGGAAGTTGGCGTCACGGACGCTCTGGCCGCGAAGGGGAGAACTGCTCGAGATCACGGCCTCGATCAAGCGGCGCTCTCGCGGTTCGCCACCGCCCTGGTCGGCTGCATCGACCGTATCGGGAACCAGGCCAGGGAAGCGCTGGAGATCGACGATTGTGGCGACGGCACCGGCAAAGACCAGCCGGTCCCCCTCACGCAGGACTTCCTGGGGAGCGACCGGCGTGATCGTTCGTCCGCCCCGATCGATTTCGATCAGGAAGAGGCCGGGAAGCTGGCGAAGGCCGGCCTCTTCGACGGTTTCCCCAGCCAGGAGGCTGCCGGTTTCGACCCGCATCGCCGCGGTGTACTCGCGTCTCTGCTCGCCGAGTTGCTGGGCGAGGTCCTGGCGCGCTGGGATCAAGCGGGGCGCGACGAAGACGATGTAGGCGAGCCCGGCGAAACACACGGGAAGTCCAACCGGCAGCAGCTCGAAGAAGCGCATCGCTGGCATGTCGGCCTGGACGATCAAGCCAGCCACCGTGAGGTTGACGCTCGTTCCGATCACCGTGAGCAGGCTGCCGAGGATGGTCGAGTAGGAGAGCGGGATCAGGAAACGGCTCGGCGAGAGGCCTCGGCGGCGCGCCCACTCGATCACCACCGGGGTCATCATGGCGACGATCGGTGCGTTGTTCAGGAATGCCGAGAAGCCTGCCAGGGGAGGGCACATGCGGGTAAGAGCCGAGAACTCTCCCCGCGCCCGGCCAAACAGACGCACCACGGCCGCTTCCAGGAGGCCGGTCTCCCGCAGGCCGGCGGAAACGATGAACAAGGCTCCCACCGCGGCCATCGCCGGATTCGCGAAACCGGAGAAAGTCTCCTCAGGCGTCAGCACGCCGGTAGCCGCCAAGGCGAACAAGCCCGCCATGACGATGAGGTCCGGTCCCGCGACCTCCCGGACCATCGCGGCCACCATCAAGACGAGTACGCCGAGCGTGAGCCAGCCGTCGAATCCCATCGAGGCGCCACCATACCGAGATGGCCGGCGATCCGCGACAATTCGCCGATGTCCGATCCGGCCTCGGAAGCCATGGCGCCCGGATTCTCCGAGCGCGCCTTCTATCAGCGCGAGTTTCGCGGTCGAACGCTTGCTCTAGCAACCCCCCTTTCCGACGATCTGCGCCATCCCGCCGTGACCCGGGCGCTCGAGATCCTGGAGGAGGGGGGGGGGCGCGTGGTGCTGGTCGCGCCGGATCGGGAGGTGCTGAACTTGCACTCCCTGGGCGCCACGTTTTCCGCCGAGGAGGACCGGCTGGAGGGCGCGTTGTGGCGCCAGTTGGACAAAGCCGCTCGGGTTGGCGTCCAGGTCGGGGCCGATGACTTCGCCTCAGGGCTTCGCAACCTGGCGACCGGATTGCGCTTCTTCAAAGTGGTACGGCTCGATGGGGAAGGTGGCCTCGTGACGACCCAGGAAGGCCGCCATTCCTTCGTCCACCTGGAGGAACTGAAGGGTTGGCTCGCCGAGGGCGGAAGCAGCCTGGCCGGGCGCGACCGGATGGCGCTCTGGAGTGAAGTCGCCGCTCTTCTCGGCGCGGGCCTGCCTGCGGTGAACGTGTGTACGGCCGCCGGGCTGACCGACGAGCTCTTCACCTACAGTGGTGTCGGAACGCTGTTCACGCGCGAACGTTATGTCGGCGTGCGCGCGTTGACTATCGACGACTACACGGCCGCCGCCGACCTTGTCGCTCGGGGCATGGAGGAGGGCTACCTCGCACCGCGTAGCGAAGCGGAGATCGATCGCATCCTGGTCAGCGGCTTCGGCGCCTTCGTCGAGGATCACCACCTCGCGGGGATGGGCGCACTCCTCCACTGGGGCGACCAGGGCGAAATCAGCGCCCTGTATACGTTGACCCGATTTCTCGGGGAGGGTGTGGGCCAACATCTGGTGGCGCACGCCGTCGAGCGCGCAGCTTCCCTGGGGTTGCGTGGGATCTTTGCCTGCACGACCTCGCAGAGGGTCGCGGCCTTCTTCGAACGGCAGGGATTCTCCCAGGTACCGCCGGACCAGCTGCCGCCGGCCAAGTGGAAGAGCTACGACCCGGCCCGGCGCGGCAAGCTCCGCTGCCTGCGGCGAGAGCTGTAAGCAAAGAGGCGGGGACGTTCCTTGCGAACTTGCGATGTTGAGATTGTGGGTTCCCCACAATCTCAACATCGCAAGTTCGCAAGGAACGTCCCCGTGCCGGAGGTGGACTATAAGCCGGGTTCTGTTCCGGCCCGGAGGCCGGCAAGGATCATTCATCTAGGCGGCGCATTGCTGCGTCGCTCCAGCACTCTCACCCGGACACCGGGCCCTTGCGGACCTTGGGCGGGTCGCCCTCAGCGATGTCCCTATTCGAGCTTGCTCCGGGAGGGGCTTGCCCCGCCGCCGGTCACCCGGCTGTCGCGCGTGGGCTCTTACCCCACGTTTTCACCCTTGCCTGTGCCTCCTCCGGCTACCCCTCTCAGAGCGGCCGGGATCAAGGGCCATCGGCGGTGTCGTTTCTGTGGCGCTTTCCCTCGGGTCACCCCGGGTCGCCGTTAGCGACCTCCCTGCCCTATGGAGCCCGGACTTTCCTCCCGCGGGCGATGCTTGCCCGCCGGCGATCCTCCGTCCACCTCCGGCGGGGAGAGGCTACCCGCTCCCGTCAATGGGCGCTGGTTCCATGGAGCCTGAACTCAGGTGCCCCTGGGGGCAAGAATCCGTTTGACCTGGTGGCAAGTATCCGATAGATACTTAGTCCCGTGTCCGAGCACGCCTCCCCCACACCTATTCCTCGGCCCGGCGAGATCTTCGATCCCGTCGCAAGGGCGCTCGATTGGATCGGGGACAAATGGGCGCTCGTTCTCATCCGCCACCTGCTGCGCGGGCCCCGCGGCTTCCAGGAGCTTCGCCAGCGCACCGGTATCACGCCGCGTGTGCTCTCGAACCGGCTGCGTCAGCTCTCAGCGGCGGGTTTCGTAGGCACCCAGGAGCTCGATGGCGGGCGGCAGGCCTACGCGGCGACCGAGAGGGCTCGCGAGTTGGAGCCCGTCATTGCCGCGATCGCGCGCTGGTACGTCCACCATGCGGTGGAGGAGCTGGATCTGGATATCCAGCAGTTCACCGAAACGTCGGCCATCTCGATCCTCGAGTCCTTGCCCTTCCTGCTGAGGGAGGAACTGGCCAAGGAGGCGGACGTCGTCTTCGAGCTGCGACTCACCGGCGCCGGCGGTGGCGTCTGGTCCATTCGCATCCACGGCGGCCAATGCCGGGTCGAACCCGGCTTCGCCAGTGGTGCGGACGTCCGGTACACGGCCGATGCCCGCGTCTGGTGTGCGGTTGCCCTCGGGCTCCTCGATGCCCGCGACGCTGCCAAGCGTGGCCTCCTCGAAAAAGAGGGCGGCCGCGAAGCCATGGATCCTTTCTTTCACCAGCTTGCCCGTCCCGTGGCTCCGAGCACGTTGCCGGAGACCTCGGGCGGAACCCAGGAGTAACAACATGATCTCGTTCGGACCCACCGAAGAGCAGGAAGTCGTGCGCGATGCGATGCGCGAGTTCTCGGAGCAGGTGCTCCGTCCCGTGGCGCGCGACGCCGACGAAGCCAGTGCGCTTCCGGACGGCGTCCTCGACCAGGTATGGGAACTCGGTCTCACCAACACCCAGCTGCCCGAAGAATTCGGCGGTGGCGGCGAGCCCCGCTCGCCGATAACGAACGCACTGATCCTCGAGGAACTGGCGTTCGGCGATCCGGGCCTGGCGATTGCCGCAACCCATCCCTCGGTGTTCGCGTTCGCGATCAACGATTTCGGAACCGCCGAGCAGAAGGCCAGCTACTTGCCGCGCTTCTGCGAGGAGCGCTTCGCTCCGGCGAGCTTGGCCTTGATCGAGCCGTCTCCGGCATTCGATCCGCTAGCGCTCCAGACCACGGCAGAAGCGAAGGAAGGCGGCTTCGTCCTGACGGGCCACAAGCGCTTCGTCGTGCTCGGCGATCGCGCCGAGCACTTCCTGGTGGTCGCGCGAAATGCCCAGAGTGCCGACACAGGCGCCGAGAGCCTCGACGCGTTCATCGTGCCGAGGGACGCCGCCGGCCTGACGATCGGCGATCTCGAGCTGAACCTCGGCATGAAGGGCCTGCCCACCGTGAGCCTCGAGCTGGAGAAGGTGGAGGTACCGGCCGAAGCACGCCTTGGCGGCGAGGCTGGGATCGATGCGGGGCGTCTGCTTGCGGGCACCCGCACTGCCAACGCGGCGTTGCTGGTCGGCCTGGCACGCGCCGTGCGCGAGTACGCGATTCCCTACGCCAAGGATCGCCACGCCTTTGGCGAGGCCATCGCCCAGAAGCAGGCCATCGCGTTCATGCTCTCGGACATGCAGATCGAGACCCACGCGATGCGCTGGCTCACCTGGAAGGCCGCGGCCACCCTCGAAAGCCTCGAAGATGCGACCAAGGCTGCGATCTTCGCATCCACGTACGCCTCGGAGAAGGGCATGAAGCTGGCCGATGACGGCCTGCAGGTGCTCGGTGGCCACGGTTTCATCCGCGAACATCCCGTCGAGATGTGGTACCGCGCTGCGCGCACGCTGAGCGTCCTCCAGGGCGTCGCAGCCGTCTAGCGCGGCCCGCAACCAATTCACCTTTCGACGATCTGGAGACATCCCAATGATCGATTTCAACCTGACCGATACCGACAACAAGATCCTCGACTACGTTCGCACGGAAGCACTCGTGGCCCGCAAGTACGCTCGACACTACGACGAGAACGAAGCCGAGTTCCCGCCCGAAGAGCTCGACGAGGCCAAGGACTTCCCGGGCGTCTGGTCCCTCATGGGCGAGCGCAACGATGAAGACACGAGCCAGAGCGTGATCGGCATGCTGATCACGATGGCCGAGACCTGGGGCGACTACTCCGTGCGCATGCGCAAGGGCCGCGGCGTGGGTCTCGGCAACGCCGCCCTCGGCGCGGCGGGCACGGAAGAGCAGCGCGCCAAGTGGGGCGGCCTGTTGCTCTCGATGGCCATCACCGAGCCGGGCTGCGGCTCCGATCCCTCGCTGGTCCAGACCACCGCCGTCCTCGATGAGGAGACCGACGAGTGGGTGATCAACGGCGAGAAGATCTTCGTGACCACCGGCTGTCGTGCTGATGGCGTCGTGATGTGGGCCACGCTGGATCGCTCTGCGGGCCGTGCGGGCATCAAGTCGTTCCTGGTCGAGAAGGAGACGCCGGGCTTCCAGGTCTCCCACAAGGAGAAGAAGCTCGGTATTCGCGCCGACGATACCGCCACCTACGTGTTCACGGATTGCCGCATTCCGCGCGGCAACCTGCTGGGCGGCAAGGAGGAGATTCCGAAGGCGGGCTCCGGCGGTTTCCGCGGTGTGATGAAGACCTTCAACATCACACGCCCGATGACGGCGGCCTTTGGCCTCGGCATGTCCAAAGCGGCCCTCGATTTCACTCGGGAGCAGCTGGAGCAGGCCGGTGTCGACCTCTCCTACGGGACGGGCACCCAAGGCCAGTCGGCCGTGGCGGCGAAGTTCCAGCGACTGGAAGCGCTTCAGGAAGCGGCGGAGTTGACCGTCTGTCATGCGGCCTGGTTGTCCGACCAGGGCCAGCCGAACAACCTGGAAGCCTCCATCAGCAAGGCCAAGGGCGGCTCGTCCGTGCGTGAGATCACCCAGGGCTGCATCGAGCTGCTCGGACCGATGGGGATCTCTCGCGAGCATCTTCTCGAGAAGTGGTTCCGGGATGTGCGCATCACGGATATCTACGAGGGCACCGGTCAGATCCAGAACCTGATCATCGCCCGCACGATCCTCGAGTACGATCGCAGCCAGCTGAAGTAGGTAGGACGGGCGCTCATGCCCGGACCGAACAGGTGCGACGGGCGCCTCCACCACGAGTGGAGGCGCCCGGACACCGCCGACCGCGCTAGCCTCTGCGGCCATGCGAGCCGTCATCGTCGACAACCCGGGCAAGGAATCCACGCTTCGTATCGGCGAGGTTCCGGCGCCGGAACTCGGTGCGGGCGATGTGCGCATCCGCGTCGCGGCCTTCGCCATCAATCGCGGCGATCTGCTGCAACGCATGGGCATGTATCCGCCCCCGCCCGGCGCTTCCGAGATCATGGGGCTCGAGTGCGCGGGTCGGGTGGCGGAAGTCGGGTCCGAGGTCACGGGCTGGAAGCCTGGCGATCGCGTCATGGCTCTGCTGGCCGGTGGTGGCTACGCCGAGGAAGTGGTGGCGCCGGCCGCTTGCCTGCTCCCCGTGCCTGAGCCTCTGGAACTGACTGCGGCTGCCGCCACGCCGGAAGTCTTTCTCACGGTCCATCAGAACGTGTTTCAGCACGCCGAACTCACCGAAGGCGAATGGCTGCTTGCCCACGGCGGCGCCAGTGGCATCGGTACGACCGCGATCCAGCTGGCCAAGGAGGCGGGCGCGAAGGTGATCGTCACGGCGGGTAGCGAAGAGAAATGCGCTCGCTGCCGCGAACTGGGCGCGGACGTGGCGGTCAACTACAAGCAGGCCTCGTTCGCGGAGGCGGTACGCGAGGCAACTGGCGGGCGCGGTGTGGACGTCGTCCTCGATCACATCGGAGCCGACTACCTGGCCGACAACCTGGCCTCGCTCGCCGTGGACGGTCGGCTGGTGATGATCGGCTTGATGAGCGGCGCCAGGACCGAGATCAACCTGGGGGTCGTGGTGGGCAAGCGGCTGCGGATCCAGGGCTCGACGCTGCGGGCGCGCAGCCTGGCCGAGAAGGGCGCTCTGATCGCATCCTTTCAAGAGCGCTTCGGCGCCGCCCTGGACGCTGGCCGCGTCGCTCCGGTGGTCGACCGGGTCTTGCCGATGGCCGAGATCGAGCAGGCCCACAAGCTGATGCAGGAGAGCGGGCACTTCGGGAAGATCGTGCTGGAAGTGGCGGGGGACGACGGCTAACGTCCGTCGCCTTCGAACCCGTTCCCGAAATCGAACCCCAGGAGGTCCACGTGGCCGTCGAGCGAACTCTCTCCATCGTGAAACCTGATGCGGTTGCCAAGGGCGCCACCGGCGAAATCCTGCGCCGTTTCGAAGAGGCGGGCCTCCAGATCGTCGCGATCAAGAAGCTCCAGCTCAGTGACGAGCTGGCCCAGGGCTTCTACGCCGTTCACAAGGAGCGTCCCTTTTTCGGTGATCTCGTGAAGTTCATGACGTCCGGCCCTGTCGTGGTCAGCGCACTCGAGGGCGAAGGCGCCATCGCCAAGAACCGCGAGCTGATGGGCCCCACCAACTCGACCGAAGCCCCGGCGGGCACGATCCGTGGCGATTTTGGCACCGACATCGAGCGCAACGCCGCGCATGGCTCCGACGCACCGGAGACCGCGAAGATCGAGATTTCCTACTTCTTCAACGCCAGCGAGATCGCAGGGCCGTGCGAAGCGCTCTGAGCAGGACCGCCGCGGCGGCGCTCGTGGCCGTGGTGCTGACGTTCGGTACCGCCGGGTGTCGCGAGGAGGGCCCTGCCGAGAAGGCCGGCAAGAAGGTCGATGAGATGGTCGACCGGCTCCGCCACGGCGACGAGGGCGATCTCGAGAAGGCCGGACGCAAGCTCGGCGAGGCCGTGGATGACGCGGTTCGAGAGACGGGCGAAGCACTCGAGGATCTCGGCGAGGAGATCCAGGGCGACTAACGGCCTGCCGCGGGCGGTATCAGAGCTCTTTCCTTTTCGAGTCCAGCACGATGCTCCGGATGGGCGATCGCGATGAGTGCCCGGGCCCGCTCCTCATCCGTGCGATCCCGCAGCCACGCGGTGCCATGCTCGGTGATCACCACGTCGACGTCGTAGCGGGTTGCGGTGATGACGGCACCCGGGGGATGGCCCGCGACGATGCGAGGCTCGCCCCGCGAAGTCGAGCTCGGGAGCAGGATGATGCGCAGCGAGTCGTCGCGCAGCCCGGCCCCGCGAAGAAAATCGAGCTGTCCACCGACACCCGCAACCTGCTCGGCGCCGAGGGTCTCGGCATTCACCTGGCCACGGAGATCCACCGCCAGGGCGCTGTTGATGCAGCGGAGGTTGTCGTGCTCGGCCACGCTCCGCGGGTCGAGCACTTGCCCGGCCGGCCGCACCTCGGTGCGCCCCGGCAACGCCAGCAACGCCTCGACCTGGGGATCGGCGGAAGCGATCGTGCATACGGCGATGCCGGCGTCTCGCGCCTTGAAGGCGCC
This sequence comes from bacterium, assembly GCA_024228115.1. Classification (NCBI taxonomy): domain Bacteria; species bacterium. Next base: position 32,172 of record JAAETT010000151.1, on the reverse strand, counting down.
GTTCGCGCGACCATCGATAGCCAACTTCGCCAGCCCGCGGCCCAACACTTCGGTGTGGATTCCCAGATCGCGAGCGCCCAGGCGTTCGACCGCTGCGTCGGGAACCGCACCAATACCCACCTGGAGGGTGGCTCCATCGGGAACCAACGGATCGAGGTGTCGAGCGATGGCCACGGCATGCGGGGAGGCCGGAACGGGTGCATCCGTGGCCGGCTCGCCTCCGGCGAGGCATGCTGCCGTGATGGCCGCGACGGGCACCTCGTGGCCGCTTACCGTCCGCGGCATGCTGAGATCGATCTCAGCCAGGATCGGCAGGTTCCGCTCGCGCGCGACGGCCACCAGCTCCGGCGTGAAGCCTGCCGCCCAGCCGTAGGAGCAGAGGCCCCGTTCGTCGGGCGCTGCGAGTCGCAACAGCACGCAATCGGGCTTCGCATCACGCATGTGGCGGCCCGCGTCGAAGAAGCCGAGCGGGAGGTACTCGCAGCGGCCCTGGCCCGCCAATGCACGCGAAACCGGGCTTGCGAATCCGGTTCGGATCGCCCAGCGGTCCGTCAATCCGAGCGCCAGTCCCCCGAGTGCCATCACTGCGATCGTTGCCGAGCCGGTGGTCTCGTGCCGGCTGAGGGCGCCGAGCAGCACCGTGGGCTCGATCAGACTCGTGGCCAGATGTGCGCCGGCCGCTATCTGGCGAACGACGCCCTCGGCGTCTGCCCAGCGTTCGCCGAAGATCTCTGCAAGTTCCTGCTCCCGGGGGTCGCTCACAGCTCTCGCACCGACGCGGTACCGACGATGACATCTCCGTGCGGGCCGCGGCAACGCACGCGATGGAGAATTTGCCCCTGTTCGCGGGCGACGACATCCGCTTGCGTCTCGATGCGATCGCCGGCGAAGACCGGAAGCCGGATGCGCGTATCGAGCTGGACGCCAAGCAGGGAGCCGGGCCCGTAGGTCTGGTGGAGGAGATCGAAGACGTAGGCCAGAAACAACGTGCCCGTCGCGATCGCAGCGGGCAGCCCGGCGGCACGGGCCACCTCGTCCGATGTATGCAGATTCGTGTCTCCCTCGGGCTCGTAGAGGACCATCGCTTCATGGGTCATCGTCCGGATCAGGGGCCCGAACGTCGCCAGGGATTCCGTCGGCTGTTCGACGGGCGGTCGCGTCTTGGGGCTGGTGTCGTCATCCACTTCCGAGTAGACGATCACGCCGGTCGTCAGGCCCCGTGCGATCGGCTCACCCGCCGCCGTCGAGGTACTCACCTCCGAAACTACGAAGCGCCGCCCGTGCTTCACGAATTTCTCGCGGGCCTTTCCAGTGACCCGGAGTTCATCCCCGATGCGCGGCAGCCCGAGAATTTCGATCTGCTGGCCCGCATGCACCGATTGCGAGATGTCCCAGAAGCGGTCCGCCAGGTTGACGCCGTCTGCTGCGAGGATCGAGATCGGAGCGAGTTCGGGGTCCTCGTAGGGCGCCTGCTGGGTGGCGCGCCGGTGTCGGTCGACCAGTTCCGGTGTGAGGCGGTAGCTCCATTCGCCAACCGAATCGCCCGGCTCGATGGAGTCGAAGGGTACGGTCTCGTTCTGTCTGCTGTCTGCCATTCTCGGAGGCTAGCGCTCTCTTCGCGACGATCCTGGCAGAGCGAACGCCATCAGGTGATCACCGGGCGGACTGGGTGAACCCCAATGTCCCCCGGCGGCGACGACGACGTATTGGCGACCTTCGGAATGAACCTGGTAGGTCATCGGAACCGCGTTGGCAGCCGTCGGTAGCGTCGTCTCCCAGAGCACGTCACCGCTCGTGAGGTCGTGGGCGCGCAGCATGTGGTCCATCGACGCGCCGATGAATACGAGCCCCGTCGACGTGACCATGGGGCCTCCAACTCCCGGCACGCCCTTGATCAATGAGAACGGGAAGGGCGCAAGCTTACGAGCCGTTCCGAGCGGGACGCTCCAGCGGATCTTGCCGGCCTCCAGATCGATCGCGTCGAGCGTGCCCCAGGGTGGCGCAGTACAGGGCACGCCGATCGGAGAGAAGACGAGCCCGGTCTCGACACAGTAGGGCGTGCCGTGTTGAGGTTGGAAGTTGTCCGCGCATTCGTCTCGCGGCACGAGCTTGCTGGTGGCAGGCATCCGCCACGTGACGACCAGCATGGTCTGTTCGCCCAGATGAATGGCCGGCGAACCCCAGTTGTTCCCTCCGCCATTCGAGGGATAGAGCACAGAGCCGCCGAGGGAGGGTGGGGTGAAGATCCCGTCGTTACGCAGCTCGTTCAGCCGATCCCGGCAGGCACCTTCGTCCAGGAACGTAAAGCCCCAGGCATCGTCTGCGGTGATCGGCGGGAGCAGATGGGGGATGTGGGTCGGGAACGGTTGGGTCGGCGAGAGGTACTCGCCGGGTACCGCGCCTTGAGGAACCGGGCGTTCCTCGACCGGGAATACAGGCTCGCCGGTCTCACGATGCAGGACGAACGTCATGCCCATCTTCGTCACCTGCACGACGACAGGAATCGTCTCCTCGCCCAGGCGCAAATCCATCAGGGTCGGCTGCGACGGGGTGTCGTAGTCCCAGAGATCGTGGTGAACCATCTGGAAGTGCCAGACCACCTCACCGGTCTTGCCGTTCAAGGCAACCACGGAGCTCGAGTAGTGGTCGAGGCCGTCTCGATGCCCCCCGTAGTAGTCGGGGTTGGTGTTGCCGGTGGGCACGAATACGAGGTCGCGTTCCTCGTCCACGGCGATGATCGACCAGACATTGGTCGTGCCGCTGCGATAGGTGCCGTCCTCGTTCAGCTTCTCCGCGTCGGGCGCGACGGGATTCCATGCCCAGCGCAGTTCGCCGCTTCGCACGTCATAGGCGCGCACCACGCCGCTGGGTGCATCCGTGCGCTGGTTGTCGAGGACCAACGAGCCCGTGATGGCCAGATCGTTCAGGATCGCCGGGGGCGAGGTGATGCTGTATTCGGCCGGATGGTGCTTCGACACGCGATGCGTGACATCCACCTCTCCACCTTCCCCGAAATCCTCGCAGCGTTTGCCCGTTTCGGCATCCAGGGCGATGAGGCGCGCGTCGAGGGTGCCCATCAGGATCCGGTGCTCGCAGGTTCCCTGCTTCCCCGAGCGCCAGCTGCTGACCCCCCGACAGACCGGGAGGACGTCGGCATACCGGTCCACCTCGGCATCGAAACGCCACTTCTCAGCCCCGGTCTCGGCGTCGAGGGCGAAGACCTTGTTGAAAGAGGAGCAGTAGTACAGGGTGTCGTCGATCACGATCGGCGTCGCCTGGAACCCGTTGTTCGTGACGGGAATGCGCCCTTCGCCGGGCTCCTGAGCCTTCCGGATGTCCCCGGAGCGATGCTCCCAGGCGAGCTCCAGCCATCTCACGTTCTCGGGCGTGATCTGCTCGGCCGTCGAGTAGTGCGTACCGCCCGGTGTCCCGCCGTAGGCGGTCCAGGTTGCGACAGAGCCGCCGCCGAATACCGGCGGTGGGGCGTTCTCGCATGCGATCGTGAGGATGGCGAGGCTCACGATCGCCCATCGGGCGATCGTGCCCTTCGGGCTCAAAGACATGGCTGGCTCCCCTTGGCGCGGGTCCCAGCATACCGAGATCGGGCGCTTTCGTACCGTTCGAGCCGTCCAGTTTCGAGTGGCACTCAGAGCAGACGTTCGACCGCCGAGCCTCCGCTCACCATGCGGAAGCGCGGCTTCTTGGCCTTGAGCATCAGGTTCTCGGCGAAGTGCAGCACGTCGAGCGGAGCCGGGGTGAGCGGATCCGGATCCGCCGTCAGGGAGCCGGTAACGAAATCGGCCGCGACCGGAACGGACGCGGGATCGTCGAAATCGATGTGGAGCTCGGAAGTCAGATAGATGTGGGTATGACCGCTGGTGAAGACGACGTTCTCGACCTGCTCCTGCTCGATGTGCTCGAGCAGCTCTCGGCGTTCGGCCTGGAACATGTCCCAGCCATCGCCGTCGATGTAGATGCCCCCATTCGGCTCGAAGTCCGGATCGTCCACAGGCCGGGCAGGGCAGCCCCGACGACGCCCGATGCGGCGAGCCCCCCGAGAAATGCGCGTCTTTGAACACGAGGCACGCGCAGAGCCACATCGCGCGGCTCACCAATCAGGTTGGTTCGGGACATCGAAGCTCCACACAGTGGGTCGCAGCTCAGCGCCTCGCATTCCACCAGGATTGGAATGCCCGGTGTGGTGCCATTTCTACCCCAGGCACGGTGTGGCGGGCGCGAATTCCGCCCGCCGCCGGAACCGGAAAGGCGTGGACCTGCGGGAGTGGGCTGCCGGGGCCTGGGATCAGGCGTAGCCCTTTGCGATCAGCAGGATCAGGCCGACGTAGGCCACGGTGAGCCAGAGTCCGTGGCTCTTGATTGCCCGCTTCACGAAGTCCCCTTGTTCCGCCTTCATGCGTTTCGTACGAAACGCCTTCGACTTGAGGGGTAGCGAATGAAAAATGCCGTGACGTGACGTGAATCACCGCTTGGCTCGGGCGTAGCTCTCCGGGCAGGTCTCGCCTAGCGACCCGAGAAACGGGGAGGGCGTTTCTCCCTTGCCGCCATCAGGCCCTCGGCGAGGTCGGCGTCCTCGTAGCAGAGGCTTTGCTCGTGGGCCTCGGTTCCGAGTTGCTCATCGAGGCTGGCCGTGGCGGTCTTTGCGAGGGAGCGTTTGGTGCCGCGGACCGCGAGTGGGGACGCCTGGGCGATCGTTTCCGCCATCGCGAGGGCTTCCGCCCCAACCTTCTCGCGGGGCAGGCTCCGGTTCACCATGCCGATTCGCGCGGCCTCCGGGCCATCCAGGAGGCGGCCCGTGAAGAGCAACTCGGCCGCGTGGGCCGGGCCGACGAGGCGGGGAAGCGTCCAGGTCGCCGCCATGCCCGGGTGGATGCCGAGGCGTGTGAAGTTGAGCCCGAGCTTGGCCTCTTCGGCGGCCAGGCGGATATCGCAGGCGAGGGCCACGCAGCAGCCGGCACCGATGGCATGGCCGTTCACCGCAGCGATCGTCGGCTGGGGCAACTCGCGCATCGCCAGGTAGAGGCCGTAGAAGCGCCGCATGAAATCGCGATTGTGGGCACGGGTCGCACCGCCGGGATCAGCGCGTCCCGCAGTGCCCATGCGATCGATCATGTCCAGGTCGCCACCGGCGGAGAACGCCCGGCCCGCACCGGTCAGGATCACCACCCGCACGGCATCCTCTCGCGCGAGTTCGCCCATCGCGCTCGAGATGGCTTCGCCCATGGCTTCGGTCATGGCATTCAGGCGCGCCGGATCATTGAAGGTGACCGTCGCGATTCCATCCCGGCGATCGATGAGGAGAAGCGGCTCTGTCATGGGCGAAGGCTGACGGAGGAGAGCCTGCTGAGCAAATGAAACGGGGTAGAGAGGTCGAAACCTCTCTACCCCGCGCTTGGTCTGCGACCCTTGGGAAGGGCCGGGCCGCCGAGTTGGCTAGCGGCTAGTCCGCCGATCTCCGCAGGAAGGCGGGCGATTCACGATCGTCCTCTTCTTCCTGAGGCAGGCCCGCCTGGCGTCGTTTGCGCAGGAAGGTCGGCACATCGAGCTCGTCTTCGAAGGGCGAGACGAACTCGTCAGGGCTGGCCACATCCTCGGCCGCGGGACGCACGGGCTCCGCGACGAAGGGCACGGCCTCGGTCGTCTGCTCGGCCGCAGGAGGCGGCGCGACCGCGTCGGGCGCCGCTGCGGCAGGCATGTCCAGCGGGCGAAGCTCGGCCAGGCTTTCGCGGGCCGGCGTGCGCTCGCCCACCCGCACACGGCCATCGTCGAGGCCCGTGGCGATCACCGTGACGCGGAGTTCGCCCTCGCCCACCGTCTCGTCGATGACCGCGCCGAAGATGATGTTCGCCTCCTCGTGTGCGGCTTCCTGGACCAGTGTCGATGCCTCGTTCACCTCGTAGAGGGTCATGTCCGGCCCGCCGGTGATGTTGATCAACACCCCCCGTGCGCCGTCGATCGAGACGTCCTCGAGCAACGGGCTCGAGATCGCCGCGTAGGCCGCGTCCTGGGCGCGGTTCTCGCCGTTGGCGGCTCCCGTACCCATCAGCGCCATGCCCATCTCGTTCATGATCGTGCGTACATCGGCGAAATCCAGGTTGATCAAGCCGTGTACCGTGATCAGGTCCGAGATGCCCCGGACCGCGTTCACGAGCACGTCGTCCGCCAGCGTGAACGCCGCCGTCATGGGCGTGTCCTTGCCGGCCAACGCCAGAAGGCGCTGGTTCGGGATCGTGATCAGCGTGTCCACGACACGGTGCAGCTCGTCGAGCCCCTGCTCCGCGTGCTTCGTGCGTTGCCGCCCCTCGAACGGGAACGGCTTCGTCACGACGGCAACCGTCAGGGCGCCGATCTCGCGGGCGACCTCGGCAATGACCGGTGCGGCGCCGGTGCCCGTACCGCCGCCGAGCCCGGCGGTGACGAAGACCATGTCCGAGCCGATCAGCATGTCGCGCAACTTGTCGCGATCCTCGAGGGCCGCCGCACGACCCTTTTCCGGGTTCGCGCCGCAACCGAGACCACGGGTCACTTGCGGTCCGAGTTGGACCTTGGTCGGTGCCAGCTTGTGTTCGAGTGCCTGGGCATCCGTGTTGGCCGCCACGAACTCGACGCCGGACAGGCCGGCTCGGATCATCGTGTCCAGCGCATTGCCACCCGCACCGCCGCAGCCGACGACTTTGATCCGCGCATGGAGCTCGCCCGAATCTTCGAATTCGAGCAGATCGTTGCCATCGTCGGGGCCTACCTCAAGGAGATCGAAACCATCCCCCGAGGCATCTGCCAGCGTCTCCGAATCCCGCGGATTGCGATTCTTGCCCATCTTCACCCCCCTTGTGGTCGCGATCCTAGCGGGAACTTTCCCGAGAGGAAACGCCTATTTAGCTCAAAAGTTGCGAGCCCGGCCCGGTCATTTCCGGGCTCGACCTCATTGTGTTCCGGGCCCAACTGGCGGGCCGGCCTACTCGAACTCCCCATAGAACCAGTCCCGCATGCGCTGCTTCACGCGCCGAAAGATCGATTCGTCCCGGATGCGGAAACGGCTCTGGTGGCGACCGCTGGACGAGTGGCCGAACAACACGAGGCCGACGCCCGTGGCGTACATCGGGCTACGCACCACGTCCTGCAGTCCACCCACGTGGGTCGGCTGGCCCTGGCGCACCGGAGATTCGAAGATCTCCTCGGCCAGATCGGGCGCACCGGTCAGGGCCGACGCGCCACCGGTCAGCACGACGCCGGACGGGATCTTGTCTTCGAGGCCAGCGCGAACCAGTTCCTGGCGAACCAGGGAGAGGATCTCGTCGATACGCGGCTCGATGATCTCGCAGAGGATCTTGCGTGAGACTTCCCGCGGCCTTCGCCCACCGACGCTAGGCACGGTGATCACATCGTCGGAGCCGAGATAGCGTGAGGACGCCACTCCGAACCGCTTCTTGATGCGTTCGGCTTCGTCGAAGGGTGTGCGAAGGCCCACCGCGATGTCGTTCGTGATGTGGTAGCCGCCTAGCGAGAGCACCGATGTGTGCTTGATCGACCCTTCGGAGAAGACCGCGATATCCGTGGTCCCCCCGCCGATATCGATCAAGCAGACCCCCAGGTCCCGCTCGTCGCTGGCCAGTACGGCTTCGGCGGAGGCCAGGGGCTCGAGCACGATGTCCACCACGTTGAGGCCGGCCTTGTTCGCACATTTCACGATGTTCTGGGCACTCGTGACCGCCGCCGTGACGATGTGGATCTGGGCTTCGAGTCGCACGCCACTCATGCCCAGCGGCTCGCGGATCCCGTCCTGATCGTCGATGATGAACTCCTGAGGGATCACATGGATCACCTCTCGGTCCATCGGGATCGCCACGGCCTTGGCCGCGTCGATCACCCGACGCACATCGTTCTCGGAGACCTCCCGGTCCTTCACCGCCACGACCCCGTGGGAGTTCAAACCGTCGATATGGCCCCCGGCGATGCCTGCGTAGACCGAGGAGATCTCGCAATCGGCCATCAACTCGGCTTCCTCGACGGCGTTCTTGATGGAATCGACGGTGGCGTCGATGTCTACCACCACGCCTTTTCGCAACCCCTTCGACGGATGGGTTCCGATCCCGACGATGTCGACTCCGTTTTCTTTTCGTTCTGCGACGATCGCGCAGATCTTGGTGGTCCCGATGTCGAGACCGACGATCAAATCGTCTTTACGTGCCATTTGGTGCTTCCCCCCTGTTGAAGACCTGGATTTCGAATCGAATCAAACGCCCTGGCCAAGCGGCCGGTCGTCGTCCTGGGTCACATCCGTGACCGCTTCATCTCCCTGCGGACGCAGGATCACGCGTCCGCGAAAACGCAGATCGAGCTGCACGGCCTCACGGGCCTGGCGCAGATCCGCCTGCACGAGGCGGGCGAGACGAGCGAGCTTCGTCTCGAGCTCTCCCTCGCCTAGCACCACGCGCTGCAGGGTTTCGCCGCGGCGCCAGGCAAAGGCGGGATGGCTACCGGCTTCGTCCTGGCCGACCTCGACGTGGAGAGGTGCGGGCAATCCCTCTCGGGCAAGGCCATCGAGGACCTGGATACCCGCAACGAGGTCCGGGTCCGGGGCTTCGAGAGCTGCCTCCGAACCCGAAGGGCTTCCAGGCGCCGGCGCACGGCGTAGCTCCGGGATTCCACCCGCCGCAGGCGCGGGAGCGAACGCCACGCCGCTGCCGTCGACGAAACGCATTCCTGTGGCCGTTCGGGTCAAGGCTCTGGGTGTGCGCTCCTCGACCCCGACCAGCAAGCGACGCGGCGGCAGGGCCGTCACCCGTGCACTGGCGATCCAGGGATGGCCGGCGATGCGAACGCGAACGGCCTCGAGATCGACGGCGCCGAGCGGTGTTCCCGGGCGGATGCCAGCCAGGACCGCCAGTGCCTCAGGGGCGACACGCTGGTTGCCAGAGAGTTCGAGCGCCGCTACGGCGGTGTGTTGCGGAGCGACCCGGCTTCCCAGCTGGTTCCAGCCGAACGTGCCTACCGCAAGGCCTGTCACTGCGGCGGCGGTCCAGGTCAGCCATCGCGCGATCCGGCGCATGCGTCGGCTGGGAGGTCGTCGGGTCTTCATGAGTGGGTTCTCCCCAGAATCTGCACCTCGGTTTCGAGGCGAATGCCGGTTGAACGCTCGACGTCGCTGCGAGCGCGCTCGATCAGCGTCAACACGTCGTCGGCGCGGGCCCCGCTGCCGACGCGCGTGTTGACGATGAAGTTGGCGTGGACAGGCGAGATCATGACGCCTCCCTGCTGCGAGCCCTTGAGGCCGGCCGCCTCGATCAGTTGCCCGGCGAAGCCGCCCGGCGGGTTCTTGAAGACCGAGCCGCAGGAGGGAATGTCGAGAGGCTGGGTCGCCGCCCGGTGGGCGAGCAACCGTTCGACTTCGGCGCCCACTTCTTCCGGGGTCGCAGGTTTCACCTCGAGCAAAGCGGAAACCACAACCGTCCCGGGTTCGAGGCCGCGCAGGGCGCGATACTCGAACTGCAGCTCGTCGCGCGGGATCCACCGCGGCTCATCGCCGAGGGGTCCGATGACTTCGATCTCCAGGGCGACGTCCCGGGTTTCCCGCGGGCCGATTCCGGCATTCATCGCGATCCAGCCACCCAGGCTGCCGGGAATGCCCGCGCCGTACTCGAGGCCGGAGAGACCGCGATCCCGACAGAAGCGCGTGAGGCTCGCATGGCTCACGCCCGCCTCTGCGAAGATTCGCGGGCCCGGGCGCTCTTCCAGGGCTCGGAAGCGGGAGAGCCGGATCAGCACGCCATCGTAGCCCTCGTCGCGGATCAACATGTTGAAGCCCCGGCCGATTACCCGGTTGCGCAGGCCGTGGGCATGACAAGTCGCCAACAGGCGGGCGAGGGCAGGGCGGTCCGGAGGTGTGGCAAGTGCATCCGCCGGCCCGCCGACGCGAAGCGAGGTGAGGCGGCTCGTGTCCGCCTCGAATTCGACGGCGTCGCCGACCGCATGCTGCAAAGCCTCTCGGACGTCCGGCGCGATCATGCGCGAGCCTCCAGGGCCGCAAGCAAACGCGGGCCAAGGCGCGTGACGTCACCGGCGCCGAGGGTGAGGACCCAGTCGCCGGGTCGCAGCTCGGGGACGAGCCGATCCGGAAGGGTCGCAAGGTCCGCTGCGAAGCGGACATCCCGATGTCCCCGCGCGCGGACGGCGTCGGCGAGGGTCAGGCCTTCGACGCCGGGGAGCTTCGATTCGCCGGCGGCGTAGATCTCGGTCACCCAGACCACGTCCGCCTCATGAAACGCCGCCGCGAAATCCTCGAACAGATCGCGGGTGCGCGAGTACCGGTGGGGCTGGAAGACGACCACCAATCGCCCGGAGTGGACGCCGCGTGCGGCTGCCAGGGTTGCGCGGATCTCGGTGGGGTGGTGGCCGTAGTCGTCGATCACCCGGATCCCGGCGGCGTCGCCCTTGGTTTCGAAGCGTCGCTCGACCCCAGGGAAGCGTGCGAGGGCTTCGCTCGTGTCCTGGAAGGACACGCCCGCCTCGCCAGCGACCGCGACCGCGGCCAACGCGTTCAGCACATTGTGGCGACCGGCGAGGGGCAGATCGATCAGGCCAAGCGCCTGGTCGCCTTGGCGCACCTCGAAGCGGGAGCCGTCGACGTGGAACTCAGGCTCTCCTGCGCCCCACTCGGCCTGGGGAGAGAACCCGTAGGTGCTGCGGCGGCGAGTCAGCCGGGGCAGCAATTCCTGAACGCCCGGGTGATCGAGGCAGACGACGCAGACGCCGAAGAAGGGCACCCGGTTCGCAAACTGCACGAAGGCATCCTGGAGGGCTTCCTCGCTGCCGTAGTGGTCGAGATGCTCGGGCTCCACGTTGGTGATCACGGCGATGACGGGTGCGAGGCGTAGAAAGGAGCCGTCGCTCTCGTCCGCTTCGGCGACCAGGAAGGCGCCCTGTCCGAGGCGGGCCCCGGTGCGTTCGCCAGCCCCGGCGATGCGTCCGCCCACCACCGCGGTGGGGTCGAGTCCGGCGTGCTCGAGCACGTGCGCGATCAGTGAGGTGGTCGTGGTCTTGCCGTGGGTTCCCGCCACCGCGATGCCATCCTGCAGCCGCATCAGCTCGGCCAGCATCTCGGCCCGAGGGATCACCGGGATCCCTTGGCGTGTGGCCTCAGCGATCTCCGGGTTGTTGGCACGGATCGCCGAGGAAACGACGACCACATCCGCAGCGCCGACATTCGTTTCATCGTGGCCAGAGACCACGCTGATACCCAGGGTTCTCAGCCGGTCGACCGTCGGTCCTTCGGCAAGGTCCGAACCGGTGATCGTGTAGCCCAGGCCGTGGAGAAGTTCGGCGATCCCACACATGCCGATGCCGCCGATACCGATGAAGTGCACCCGATCGATGCCGCGAAAGCGCCGTTTCATCGCGAGCCTCCAACGATCTCGCGGCAGGTGACGATGATGGAGCGAGCCGCCTCGGGCCTGCCGAGCTTCGCGGCAAGAGCGCCCATCTTTCGAAGCCCGGCCGGATCATCGAGCAGGTCGAGGAGTGCTCGTTGGAAGGTCGCGTCATCCGGCTTCCGGCTGTCGAGAACCTGCGCCGCACCGCACTCCTCGAGAAGCCGGGCGTTTGCGAACTGCTCGCCGCCGCCCACGTGGGCCAGCGGGACGAGCAGCGAAGCGCGGCCCGCCAGTGCCAGCTCCGCGATCGAGATGGCCCCGGCTCGGCAGACGACCAGCTCCGCCTCCCGGTAGCGTCGCGGCATGTCATGCTCGAAGGCGATTACGCAGGCGTCGACACCTGCCCCGGCGTACGCCTCGGCGACACGCTCGCGATCCGCTTCTCCGGTCTGATGAACGATGCGAACCCGACGCTTCGCCAGCTCCGGAAGCATCGCAAGCAGGGCATCGTTGATCTGACGGGCACCCTGGGAGCCCCCGAACACGAAGAGTCGCCGCGGCTCGTCCTCGGGCACCTGGGCCGGGGAAGCACCAGCGAAAGCGTCGCGCAACGTTCGCCGCAGCGGGACGCCGGTCACCTGGACTCGCTCGGCAAGCTTGCCGAAGGCGTTCTCGCTGTTCGGGAAACCGGCGAAGATGCGCTTCGCATACCTCGCCGAGAGCCGGTTGGCAGCGCCGGGCAGCGCATCCGTGTTCACGAGCACCATCGGCGTTCCGCTCGATGCGGCGGCGAGGGCCGCCGGTGCGGATGCATAACCGCCCACCGAGATGACGATGTCTGCACCGAAGCGCGCGAGCACGCTGCGTGCGCGCCAGGTTGCCCGGAGCAGGGCGCCCACGGCTTGGATTCGGGAGAAGAGCGATCGGCCGATCAAGGGTCGGGAATCGAGCGCGACCAGTTCGAACCCTGCCTCGGGGACGAGCCGGGTTTCGATGCCGCGTTCGGTCCCCACGAAGAGCACCGGCTCTCCGGCCTCACGCAACAGTTCTCCGAGCGCGAGGGCGGGCATGACGTGCCCGCCGGTACCGCCTCCGGCGATGATCCAGCGAAGGGTCATCGCCTGGACCTGCGAGCTGGTGCGTCACCGGCTGGTTCTCGCGCCACGGCGATCAGGATTCCGATGGCTACGCATGAGACCAGAAGCGAAGTGCGACCGTAGGAAAGGAAGGGCAGGGTGAGTCCCTTGGTTGGGAGCAGCCCCATCACGACTGCGGCGTTCATCGCCGCAGGCACGGTGATGAGTGAGGTCATGCCGAAGGCCAGCAGCATCGGAAAGCGGCGTCGGGTGCGTAGCGTGATGCGCAGGCCGGCGATCCAGAGAGCGGCGAAACCGCCGAGCGCAAACAGCACGCCCACCAGACCGAGTTCTTCCGCGACGACCGAGAGGACGAAATCCGTGTGGGCCTCGGGCAGGTAGAAGAGTTTCTGGCGCCCGTCGCCCAGGCCGACCCCGAACCAGCCACCGCGCCCGAAAGCAACGAAGGATTGGACCAGTTGGAAGCCTTCGTTGTTGGCGTTGGCCCAGGGGTCGAGAAAGCCGATCCAACGCCGAAGGGCGTGAGGCTGGATGAAGCTGTAGAGGGCGATGCCCGCGACCCCGGCGACTGCCGGACCGAAGAGGATCCGCAGTGGAGCGCCCCCCACGAACAAGAGCAGGCCCATCAACGCGACCAGGAGGACGGCATTTCCGAGGTCGGGCTGGGGGGCGCATAACAATGCCGGGATGGTCGCGAGGGCCAACGCACCCAGCACACCGTTGCGGGTGAGGGCTGCCTTGCCATCCTGGCCCGAGAGCCACGCCGCTCCCGCCACCAGGGTGGCGAGCTTTGCGATCTCTGCGGGTTGGAACGCGACCCCGATCCCTGGAATGACCAGCCAGCGTTGCGCGCCGTTTGCGGTGTGTCCGATGAGCGCGGTGAGCACCAGCAGCAGAATCGCTCCGCCCCAGAAGAGTGGGGCGGTCCGGTACCAGAGCGTCAGGGGGATGCGGGATGCAACCCACGCCAGCCCCGCCCCGAGGCCCAGGGCGCTCGCATGGCGCAGGAAGTGGGGCGGGATCGTCGCTTCCAGGGCCAGGGGTGCGCTGGCGCTGAAAACGGCGACAGCCCCGAGCGCGGCGAGCAGCGCGACCGCCATGGCAACGGCAGCGATCGCATCGGTGTTGCCGTCGTGCGGGGCGGCCGCCCGGCTCCGTCCGAGCGGGCTTCTGGGTGTCGCAGCGATGCCCCTCACGGGTTCCCCTCCATGCTGAGGGCACCGACGAGTTCCGCAAACCGATCACCGCGCTCCTCGAAGCTTGCGAACTGGTCGAAGCTGGCGCAGGCCGGGGCCAACAAGACGGCGTCGCCCGGGACGGCGAGTTCCGCGGCTCGGGCCACAGCGGCTTCCAGCGTTCCGAGCTGCTCGGTCGTTGCATGGCCGGCCAAGGCGTGTCCAAGAGAGGCCGCGGCCTCACCGATGAGGAGCACCCTTCGGACGCGGTCGAGCGCCGCGCAAGCCAGTTCGTCGAAAGGAAGGCCTTTGTCTCGTCCGCCGGCGATCCAGATCGTCGACCGCTCCATTCCCTCGAGTGCCCGAGCTGCGGCGCCCGGGTTGGTCGCCTTGGAATCGTCGATCCACTCCACGTCGTTGCGGAGGGATATGCGTTCGAGCCGGTGGGGCAGTGGTTGGAAATCGCCGAGGGCGCTGAGCGCACGCGCCGGGTCCGCCCCGATCAGGCAGGCCGAGAGCCAGGCGGCCAGGGCGTTGCTGCGCAGGGGCTCGGGAAGGGGCTCGCCGCCCGGGAGCGGGAAGCGCAGGTCGGTGCCGCCCTCACTGCGGACGAAGCAGCTTCCGTCGCAGCTGGCACCGCGTTCCACGGGTTCCTGGCCGTCGAAGGCATGCACGGCGGCCGGCAATCCGCCCGCCAACTCCCGCAACTGGGAGTTTCGCAAGTTCAGGATTGCGTGGTCGCTCTCGTTCTGTCGTGCGAAGAGCCGGGCCTTGGCGGCCAGATAACCTTCCATGGATTCGTGGCGATCCAGGTGGTCCGGGCTGAGATTGAGCAGCACGCCGACCTTTGGGCGAAATGCGTCCACCGCTTCGAGCTGAAAGGACGAGACCTCGAGAACGGCCACGTCGAGCGCCTGCCCCACCAGCTCGAGGGCCGGTTCGCCAACATTTCCCGCCGCCTTCGCGCGAAGCCCGGCCGCTCGCAGCATGGCCTCGATCAGCCGAACGGTCGTCGATTTTCCGTTCGTGCCGGTCACGGCGATCACCGGAACCTGCAGGAAGCGGAACGCCAGCTCGATATCCCCCCAGGCTCGCTTTGCCTTCGAGGCATAACGTGCGCGGGGGATCCCGGGGCTCGGGATGACCAGATCGAAATCACCCGGATCCGGAAAGACCTGCCCCGCTCGAACCTCGATTCCCGCGGGCAGCTGGCTCGTGTCGACGTCGGGGCGTTCGTCTGCCACGACCACCCGGGCGCCACGTTCCGCACAGAAGCGCGCCGCGCTGGCCCCGGTCATGCCGAGACCCAGGACGAGCACTTTCTGTCCCGTGAGGTCGACCATCAGCGCAGCTTCAACGAGGAGAGCGCGACGAGCGCGAGGATGATCGAGACGATCCAGAATCGAACCACGATCTGTTGCTCGGGCCATCCCAGTTGTTCGAAATGGTGGTGGACCGGGGCCATCCGGAAGACCCGTCGCCCCGTCATCTTGAACGAAGCCACCTGAATCATCACGGAGAGTGTTTCCACGACGAAGATTCCACCGACGACCGCGAGGAGCATCTCCTGGCGGATTACGACGGCAATCGCGCCGAGGGCGCCACCCAGGGCGAGCGCACCGACATCGCCCATGAAGAGCTGGGCCGGATAGGTATTGAACCAGAGGAAGCCGAGGCCGCCTCCGACCAGCGCGCCGCAGAAGATCGCGAGCTGTCCGCTGCCCGGCACCGATTTGATTGCCAGGTAGTCCGCGATCTGGGCGTGGCCGGCTGCGTAGGCGAGGAGCAGGAAGGTGCCGGCCGCGATCATGACCGGGCCGATGGCCAGTCCGTCGAGGCCGTCGGTCAAGTTGACACCATTGCTCGCGGCGACGATCACGAACGCGGCAAGCGGAACGTAGAGCCAGCCCAGTTGCGGTGTGAAATCCTTGAAGAAGGGCACGGCGAGCTCGCCGTCGAAGGCCGGGTCTGCGTAGATCAACAGCGCGACGCCAATCGCGAGGACCCATTGCCAGAAGAACTTGACTCGAGCTGAAAGGCCGGCGCTGCTTCCTTCGCGCACCTTGCGGTAGTCGTCGATGAAGCCGAGCACGCCGTAGCCCATGGTGAGGCCGAGCACGATCCAGATGGCACGGTTCGTAAGGTCGGCCCAGAGCAGGACGGATACCCCGAGTGACAACAGGATCAGGAGGCCGCCCATCGTCGGTGTGCCCTCCTTCGCCTGGTGGTCCGGCCCGATCTCGCGGATGGGCTGGCCGACGCGCAGGCGGCCCAGCGCCCGAATGATCGGGGGGCCGAGCAGGAAGGAAAGGAAGAGGGCCGTCAGCGTCGCGGCCGCCGTGCGAAAGGTGATGTAGCGGAACACGTTGAACGCCGTGAACTCGTCGGCGAAGGGCACGAGCAGATGGAACAGCATTCAGATTTCATCCTTCTGCTTGCTGAGCAAGCCGACGACCTTTTCCATGGCCATTGCACGGGAGCCTTTGACCAGCACCCAATCGCCGCTGCGAAGCCGCCGGCTGAGATTCGCCGCGAGCTCTTCGTGGGTCTTCGCCACGCAGACGTCGCTCGTGGACAAACCGCCAGAGATGGCTGCCTCCGCGAGGGTCTCGGCGTGCTCGCCGTAGGTGAAGAGCGCCGCCACGCCGAGTTCGCCGGCGAGCCGACCCATCGCCCGGTGGGCTGCTTCGGCGGCCGTCCCGAGTTCGCCCATGCTGCCAAGAACCGCGAAGGCCCTGCCTCCGCTGGCGCGGCCCGCGAGGCTGCGCAGGGCGGCCTCCATCGATTGAGGGTTGGCGTTGTAGCTGTCGTCGATGACGACGATCCCGCCCTGTAGCTCGATCTGAGCCATCCGGCCCGAGACGCCTGTATAGGCAGCAAGGCCGCGGACCACGGTTTCCGGGCCTGCGCCGGCAGCGAACGCGGCAGCGGCCGCAGCCAGGGCATTGATCACGGTCGGCTCACCGAGGCCTGCGACGACGGCGGGCCAGCGGCCCGCTTCGGCGACACCGTCCGCGGTCACGAGGTCGAACGCGAATCCGCGATCCCGGGTCGTGCGGATGTTCTCGGCTCGGACATCGGCCGGGTTGTCCCTTCCGAAGCGAAGGATCCGCGCCGCAGTTCGCCCCGCCTGGTTCATCACCCGTGGATCGTCCGCATTCAATACCGCGATGCCTTCCGAGGGGAGAGCCGCAATCAGATCGCCTTTCTCTGCGGCGATTTCCTCCTGGCTTCCCAGGTGTTCGATGTGGGCGCTGCCGACGTTCGTGATCACGCCGATCGTGGGCCGGGCGATCGCGGCGAGCGGCGCAATCTCGCCGCGGTGGTTCATGCCCAACTCCACCACCAATGTTTCGTGGGAGGCCTCTCGCTCGAGCAAGGTCAGAGGCAGGCCGTAGGCGTTGTTCAGGTTGCCCCTGTTCTTGAGGCAGGGCCCGCGCAAGGAGAGGATCGCGGCGCACATCTCTTTCGTCGTGGTCTTGCCGTTGCTCCCGGTGATGCCGATGACCGGGCCATCGAATGCGGCGCGATGGCCCGCCGCCAGGGCTCCCAGCGCTGCCGTGGTATCCGAGACGAAGACGACCGGGACGTCGCAAGCTTCGGAGGCGGCAGTGCCTCGCTCGACGAGCAGGGCGGACGCGCCTCCTTCGAGGGCCGCGTCCAGGTGGTCATGTGCATCGTGATGGGGCCCGCGGATCGCGACGAACAACGCGCCGGTGCTGAGGGTTCGTGTATCCGTCGAGACGGCTCCAAGCTGGACGTCGTCGCTGCCGCTGAACAGGCGACCGCGGGTCCAGCGGACCAGCTCGGCGACGGAGAAGGGGACGCTCAAGAGGTCCTCCCCGCCAGCGCGCGCGCCGCTTCTTCCCGGTCGTCGAAAGGCAGCTTCTCGATTCCGATGATCTGGTAGTCCTCGTGGCCTTTTCCGGCGAGAACCACCGTGTCTTCCGCGCGAGCCATGGCGATGGCGCATTCGATCGCCGCACGTCGATCGATCACCGAGGTGTAGCCTTTTTCGGTCGCGTCGAGGTTCGCCGCGTCACAGCGCTCGAGCCCGCCGAGCCCGGCTTCGACATCCCGAAGAATCGCGGCCGGATCTTCGGTGCGCGGGTTGTCGCTGGTCGCCAGCGCACGGTCGCTCCAGCGCGCAACGGCCTCGGCCATCAGCGGTCGTTTGGCCTGATCGCGGTCTCCGCCGCAACCGAAGACCGTGATGAGTCGGCCCTGTGTGAGAGGCCGCAGGGTGCGCAGCAGCTTGTCGACGGCATCCGGAGTGTGGGCGTAGTCCACGAAGACGGTGGGTTCGTTCGGTCGGCCGCTCGCGACCCGCTCCACACGCCCCGGGACCTGGGGGCAGCCCTCGACACCACGGACGATCGCCTCGTGCGAAACGCCATAGGCGAATGCGACACTCGCTGCGACCGCGAGGTTTTCGACGTTGAAATCTCCAACGAGCGGCAGTTCCACCGCCAGCTCTCCGTCCGGGAGAGCAAGCCGCGCCCGCGTTCCGTTCACACGGACTTCGGATTCGAGGACCCGCAGCTCCGCGTCGACATCCGGGCGCCGCGTCACGCGAAGCAACCGGGCTCCGGCCTGCTCCCCGGCGCGAAGGAAGTGTTCGGCGGAGGGGTCATCGATGTTCACCACCGCCCAACCGCCGGGAACGAGATGATCGCGAAACAAGGCGGCCTTCGCGTCGGTGTAGGCCTCCATGCTCTCATGAAAATCGAGATGGTCCTGGGTGACGTTGGTGACGGCGCACACGGCAAACGGGCAACCCGCGACGCGGCCGAGGGCCAGCCCATGGGAGGACACCTCGATGGCGACCGCCTGGACCTCGCGGGTCACCATCGCGCGAAGCGTTCGCTGGAGATCGAGACTCTCGGGTGTGGTGTTGACGGCGCGTTCGTGCTCCCCGGCGAAACGCACCTCGATCGTGCCGATCAGCCCAACCGAGATTCCGGCCGCTGCCAGGATGGATTCGAGCAGGTACGTCGTGCTGGTCTTGCCGTTGGTGCCCGTCACTCCGAGCAGTGCGAGCTCCCGAGCGGGCTGGCCGAAGAAACGCGTGGCGATGGGTGCGAGGGCACGCCGACTGTCCGGCACCACCGCGAACGCCGAGTCTTCCGTTTCGCCGCTGGACTCCTCGACCAGAAGGGCGACCGCGCCCAGGGCTCTCGCCTGGGCGAGGAAGCGGTGACCGTCGGCGCGCCCACCCCGGAGGGCAACGAAGAGGTCGCCAGCAGCGACCGCACGTGAGTCGTAGGCGATCCCGCGCACGACCGGGTCCTCATCGGAAACCTGCGTCGCGGCCAGGGAGGGCGGTAGTGCGGCCAGCAGTTCGCGGAAGCGCATCAGATGCCCTGTTCGAAGCGTACGCGCACGGCGGAGGAGCCGCCGACGATCGTGCCGGGTGCGGGATGTTGTTTGACGGCCTGTCCGTGGCCATCGAGCACGAGCCGCAGCGAGACGCCGGCGGCCATCGTCTGCACCTCTCCGCGGCTGAGCCCTCGGAAATCCGGAAGCAGGACGCGACCTCCGAGCTGGGCCAGAGGCGTCGGGGCCGTGGGCCGCGCCGCGACCCGCCTGGGTTCGACGGCCGGGCTGCGGGCTCCGGCTGCGTTCTTCTTCGCCACCTTTCCATTCGATTGCGGCTTGGGCCGTGCCGCTGCGACATCCGGGCGGGCGGAAGGCCTGGAGGCGGGACGGGCCACCCGCTTCGCAGTTTCCTTCGCACTCGGGTTCTTCGGCAAGTCGACCCGGGCAAGATCCGGCAGCCCGAGCTTCGGCAGCGCAACGACGCCCCGCTGAGCAAGCGCCGCTGAGGCGACCCGTGCAAAGAGCGGCGCGGCGACGGAGCCGCCACCGTGGATCTTGCCGCGCGGTTCGTCGAGCATGACGGCCATGGCGATCATCGGGGCTTCGGCCGGAGCCGCGCCGATGAACCAGGCCTGATAGTCCTCATGGGAGTAGCGCCCAGCCGCAAGGTCGAGCTTCTGGGCCGTACCTGTCTTGCCGGCGACGGCTACCCCCTCGAGTGCCGCACGCCGGCCGGTGCCGCCCTTGTCCGCCACGACCCCGTGCAGCATGTCCATGACCGTGCGGGCGATCTCCGGGCGCAACACACGACGGCTCTTCGCTTCGGGAGCGGTCTCCCAGAGGCCCCCCGGCTTGCGCCGCGCCGCGATCAGCCGTGGCTGGTGGAACACGCCTCCGCTCGCGAGGGTCGCCATCGCCCCCGCCATCTGAATCACCGTGGCGTTCAGGCCCTGCCCGAACGAAACATTGGCGTGGTCCACCGTTCGCCAGCGCTTCCAGCTGCGCAACAAACCGGCGGATTCATCCGGGAAGCCGCTGCCGCTCCGGCTGCCGAAACCCAGCGCGCGCAGCATTTCATAATGCGGTTGCGCTCCAACCCGGAAGCCGACCTTGGCCGCGCCGATGTTGCTCGAGACCCGCAAGATGCCTGCCGGGTCGAGGAGTCCATGGCCCTTGACGTCGTGGATGAGCTTCCCCGGCACCTTCCAGCGCCCCTGCTCGCAATCGAAGAGCTCGTCGGTGCGCACGGTGCCGCGTTGCAGGGCGGCTGCGATGACGAAGGGCTTGAGCGTGGATCCCGGTTCCGGTGCGTTGAGGAAGGCCCAGGAAGCGGTCCGCGGGTAGGGCGTCGTTCGGAACGCACCCGGGTCGAAACCGGGAGCTTCGGCCAGGGCCAGGAGATCGCCGGTTTGCGGGTCGATCACGACGACGAAACCGCCACGGGATCCGGTCTGCCGAACGACCTCGTAGAGGGCGGTCTCGGCTTCGGCTTGGAGCGTGGCGTCTAGCGTGAGGGCGACATCCCCACCAACGCTGGTCCGCGGGTCGACACCGGCCTTGGGGAGCAAATGCTGCCGGGCGTCGCGTTCGACCACGACCGTGCGCGCCTGCCCCGCGAGCCAGCCATCTTCCATCTGTTCGATGCCGCGGGCACCCAGGCCATCGATGTTGGCGAACCCGACCAGACGCCCCGCCAGGGCCTTGTGCGGATACGCGCGGCGCGGCTCGTCGACCAGGCCGACGCCGGGTAGCTCGAGGGCCTGAACCGCGGCGGCCTGGGACGCGCCGAGCCAGCGATCGACGTACACGAAGGGCGAGCGCTTTTCGAGCCGGTCGAGGACGGTCGCGGTGTTCTTGCCCAGGGCTTTCGCCAGCTTTCCCGCGGTCGCTCGCTTGTCCTTGATCTGCGCGGGGACCGCATAGACCGACGGGGCTTGCACGGTGATGGCGAGCTCCGAGCCGTGCCGATCGGTGATCATGCCTCGCGCCGGTGCCACCCGGAGTACGGTGATCGTCTGGCGGTCGCCCCGCTCGAGGCCGCGGCCATCGATCACCGAGAGATGAGCGGCCCGCACCGCCAGGACACCGAAGAAGAGGAGCAGGCCCACGCCCACGCCCAGGGTTCGCCGTCCGGAATGGCGCAGATCCGCGGATCTCATGGGCGCGCTGCCCCCATTCCCAGGTCGATGACCTTCTCGGGCCTGACGAAGCCGCGCTCCTTGGCGAGGGCATTCAAACGGGTGGGATCGCGCAGTTCACGCAGCCGTACGGTGGCGTTCGCCTTGCGTTCCATGAGCGCGGTTTCGCGCTGACGCGCGGCGTCGAGGTCGTAGCGCACGCGAAGGATCGAGTTCCGCAGAGCGACCAGGAAGAGGGCGGCGGCCAGGACGCCGACGAAGATGGGCAGCCAGGCGATGCGCCCGCCGCGCCGGCGGCGGCGTGTCCGCTTCATGTCGCGGCCGACGAGGTTCTCCGTCCCCTTGGTCGCCCCATCGAAGAGCCGCGCCCGTTTCTGACTCCAGGCCCGACTCATGCTGCCAGCCTTTCTGCGGCCCGCAGGCGAGCCGAACGCGCCCGCGGGTTTCCGGCGATCTCTTCAGGGTCTGGCCGAACCGGTCGTCGCGTGACGCGGCGCAGGCTGGGCAGGATCCCGCAGGTACAGATGGGATCCTTGGGCGGACAGATGCAACCGCGCTCGGCGTCGCGCATGTAGTGCTTCACGATCCGGTCTTCGAGCGAGTGGTAGGCGATGACGCAGAGCCGGCCGCCCGGCGCGAGAACACTCGTCGCCGTGGCCAGTCCTTCTTCCAGGGCACCGAGCTCGTCGTTCACGGCAATCCGCAGAGCCTGGAAGACGAGGGTGGCCGGGTGATGCCGGCGGCCCCCGCCGACCCGGGCTTCGCGGGTCAGGCGGATGAGATCCGCCGCGGTTCGCGGCGGGGCTTCGCGTCGCGTTTCCACGATCGTTCTGGCCAGACGGGCAGCGCCCCGGAGTTCGCCGTAGCGCCGGAACCAATCGGTGAGCGTCTCCTCGGAAGCCCGAGCGAGCAGGTCCGCCGCGGTCTCGCCTCGGCTGGCATCCATGCGCATGTCGAGGGGGGTTTCTTCGGCGGTCTCTTCCGAGAAGCGGAAGCCGCGCGCGGCCTGATCGAGCTGCACCGAGGAAACACCCAGATCGAGGAGTACTCCGTCGACCTGGGAGACACCGCGGGCCTTCAGCACATCGCGGAGTTCACGAAAGGACGCGTGGAGAAGGACGGCGCGGTCGCCGAAGGGCGCGAGCCGTTCAGCTGCAGCAGCGAGGGCATCCGCATCGCGGTCGAGCCCGAATAGCAAGCCATCGGGCGCCGTCTCGCGCAGCAGCGCCTCCGCGTGGCCCGCATAGCCGAGTGTTCCATCGACGAAGGTTCTCCCGGGTTCGGCACCCAGGAGGTTCATGCACTCGGCGAGAAGTACGGGCTGGTGGAGAGGTTCGCTGCTCAACTCGGTCCTGGACCCGGCATCTCGCTCGGGGCCCACCTCGGTGGGGATCGCCGTGCCGCGATCCCCCGTTGCTTGATTCGCGAGAACAGCATCCGCTGCCCCCGCCCAACGAGGATTGGAGACGTGGAGGTTCGGAACCTCTCAACCGCCGGGCGGTTCCAGGGAGGAGAGATTGGGGAGCTCCGGAGCGCGTCTCTGAGTCGCGGGGGCACGCCCCCCAACGATTCCCGCGCGTCTCAGCTCAGCACTCCGGAGACACCCCATCTCTCTTGCCCGGAAGCCTGCGCTTCCGGGACCCCCCCCAAAAAAAACACTTCTCCCTACAAACCCAGCTCCGCGGCGACATCGGAAACCTCGCGACCCTGCTGGCGGATCGATCCGAGTTCCTCGTCGAAGCGGGCTTTGTCCCAGATCTCGATGCGCGAGCCGACGCCCGCGATCGTGACGTCCCGCTCCAGCTGCGCGTGCTCACGCAGATGGGGCGGGATCAAGATTCGTCCAGAGCCATCGATCGGAGACTCGACGGCGCCGGAAATCACCATGCGTCGGAGGGATGCGATCTCTGGCTTCATCTGTGAAACATTCTTGAGGCGTTCTTCGATCGCGAGCCACGTTTCGTGGGCGTAGAGGCCGACGGCGGGGCTATCCAATACACTGGTCAGGAAGGGGGGCCGCTCGTCTTGTGTTTGAAGTTCGTTTCTCAACACGGCTGGGATACTCACTCGCCCTTTTTCGTCCATTGCGTGGAAGAACCGGCCGCGTGCCATCGACTTGCCCTGTCCTTCCACTTCATGCCACTTGCTGCCACGACATCCCTCTTATAGACAGGGATCGGCAGCTTGCCAACCAAAATCTTCGTCTTCATTGAACTTTTTCTAGTCCCCTACAAGATCTTGTGGTGACCAGCCACTCAACCACGACATGTGGGGTGCTCGCTCCGCGGGTCAGGGGCCGCATCAGGGGGCGCGGTGGGATGGCTTCGCGGGGCATTGGCGCGGTCCGCCTCACCTCCTCGATGAGGTGGGTCTCAATCCATAGCCGCCTCGGTCATGGCTTCACCCGCCTCTGCATGGGAGACGCTGCTGGGGGCGGAAGAAGGGCCGGGGCGCTCTTGCATGAGCACACCCGTCGCTGACCCGAAAGACTCATGAATCGGTTGGCGTGGCATTCTCCCCTCAGGAGGGCGCTGCATTGCGGATGGTTTCACATTTTCCGCGACTGAACAGAGCCCGTCCCAGCATGGTTCGAACCGCAGCCCTTGCCGTGGTTGCCCTCGCCCTCCTCACCTGCGAAGACGGCCCGCCGTTCATCGCGGACCTCGAGGAACCGGGCCCGGGCTGCACCGGTAACATCGTCGACCTCGAGAGCCAGGTCGCCCCCATCCACGACCCCGCCATCGCGAAGCTTGGCGATACCTACTACGTCTACTCTTCGAGCCCGCTCGCGTCCTTCTATACTTCCCCTGACCTGGTTACATGGACCGAGGCTGGCCAGATCTTCGATGAGCTCCCACCGTGGGTGATCGAGGAGCTTCCGAACCCGGACCACATCGGCGCACCGGACATCGCCTTCTACCGGGGTGTGTGGATCCTCTTCTACCAGAGCCACATCGGTGGGACTTGCAACGCGGGTATTGGCCTTGCGACGAACGTCACCCTCGACCCAAGCGACCCGCGCTACCAGTGGGTCGACCACGGGTTGATCCTTCGATCGACGCCACTCTTCGAAAACTTCGACTTCATCTGCGGCGTTGACGATGTCTTGTACAACGCAATCGACCCGCACCTGTTCATCGATGACGACGAGACGCCGTGGCTCGTGTTCGGCTCTACGCTCGGCGGGCTCCTCCTGGCCGAGATCGATTCGGAGACCCTGAGGCCCACACAGCACCCGCGCGATTTCGTCGTCCTCGCAGCCCGTCCGCTCCTGCAAGCGGATCCGATCATCGAGGCCCCGTACATCATCCGGCGCGGCGACTACTACTACCTCTTCCTGTCGCACAACAGCTGCTGCAAGGGTGCCGAAACGAAGTACAAGATCCTCGTCGGCCGATCCGAGGCCTTGGAAGGCCCCTACGTCGACCGCGAAGGCGTTCCGCTCATCGCAGAAGGGGGCACTGTTCTCATCGAGCGCGACGGACGCTTGATCGGCACTGGGCACGCCGACGTGTACTCGGAGAACGGAATCGACTGGTTGGTGCATCATGCGTACGACTCCGAGTTCGACTACGAACCGGTGCTGAACATCCGTCGACTGGTATGGGGCGAGGCCGGATGGCCAGAGGCCTGCAACGCTGACGGTACTTCGCCCGATTCGCCTGAAGAGCCGTCCGCTACGGACTGATGCCGCCAAGAATCCGGATTGGCCCAGTGGCATGGGGCTCGTCTACAGGTCGCCGGAATCGGTGGTGTGGGTGTCCACATCGATGATCCAGTCCTGGATCATCGGCTCGCTGTCATCCTGGATCTTCGTCGAATTCGTGTTCATCCAGTTTCCCTCCTCGCACTCGGGCCGCGTGGTACCGTGGCCGCATGCTTCGCCGCCTTCTCCTCGGCCTCGTCCTCCTGATCGCGGGCGCCATCGTGCTGCCTCCGGTGTGCTCGAGCTTCTCCTCGGAGATGCCGCCGGAGCTGCCGCCGCCGGGCCGCCGCATCGCACTGGCCGGAGGCCTGGCGGTGAACCTGATGGAGGAAGGCAGCGGCCCGCCGGTCGTCCTGGTTCACGGCCTGCCGGGCACCGGCTACGACTGGCAGAACACCTCGGCGGCGCTGGCGGCCCGCGGCATGCGCGCTCTCGCCTACGACCGGGTTGGCTACGGCCGCTCGGCCCCGCGGCCGGATCCGGCCAGCCAGGCGACGGTCGGGAACAACGCGGCCGAGTTGCTCTCGCTCCTCGAGGTACTCGACCTGCGCAACGCCACGGTCGTCGGCTGGTCGTACGGAGGTGTCACCGCGATGGTGGCGGCGATGCGGGACCCCTCGCGCATGGGGCGCCTCCTGCTCGTTGGCACCGGTGGACCCGATTCGGCTGAGGCGCAACCGCCCGATCCCGGCGGCTTCATGCGGTTCCTCTACTCCGATCCGGTCCTCGCCTGGCGCAGCCGGGTGCCCGCGGTCGGACGCGCCCTGATCTCGGTGCTCAGCACAGTGGCGTTCAGCGAGAAGCCCATGCCGGATTGGTGGATCCCCAACGTAACGGCCAACTTCTCGCGCTGGGAAACCCTGCTGGCCTACCGAGGCGAGATGTTCAGCATCCCCAGCGGCGACGCCTCGTTCCCCGTCGAGAGCATCGACCTCCCGACCCTCCTGCTACACGGCGATGACGATCGGCTCGCGCCGCTGGCGATCCCCCAGTACCTGGCCGGCGTGATCCCGGGCGCAGAACTCAAGGTCTACCCGGGCGGAAGCCACATGCTCCCGGTGCTCCAGGGGGAGGCAATCGCCGACGACATCGTCGGATTCCTCGGGCGATGAAGATCACCCGCATCTATTCCGGCGACGACGGCGAGTCCCACTTCGAGGATGTGGACGTCCCCTTGGACGATCACGGAGCGATCGGTGCGATTTCCACCTTGAAGGAGGCGACCGGCATCGTGTTCCGCGAGACGGAGGGGGACTACGACCTCGGCTTCCACACCGCGCCGCGGCGCCAGTACGTGATCAACCTGGACGCGGCGGTCGAGATCGAGATCGGCGACGGTACGAAGCGCGTGCTCGGCGCCGGCGAGATCCTGCTCGCAGAGGACCTGACCGGCCGCGGACACAAGAGCCGCTCGGTCGATGGCCGGCGGCGGCGGTCCCTGTTCGTGACGCTCGACTAACGTCCACCCTCGACCTCCCTGCGCCGCGGGCTCGACGAGCGGAACTACTCGGCCAGAGCGATGATGTTGGCGGCGCGATCGAGTCGATCCGTCGAGCCTTCCTTGATGCGCTGGCACCGGCCAGCAAGGTCGATCATGCGTCGGTTCACCCAGGAAGCTGCGAGATCGAGCCGACGCGGATCCGCCTGGGCCTGCTTCAGCAGTTCGGCGCCTGCGATCACACTCGCGACCACTTCCGCCAGGGACTGCGCGGACATGAGCGCGTAGTTGAAATCGGCCATCAGTGCGCTCGAGGCGTCGAGGATCAGCGACATGCCCTCCAGTACGCGATCCGCGGGTTCCTTCAATGCCGGATCCTCGAAGGCCTTGAGCTCCTTCTCCAGCGTCTCGAAGACCACGCCGAGAGCGCCCTTGCCGATCTCCTTGAGTGCGAAGGACACCTGGATCTCGGACGTACCCTCGTAGATCGTGGTAATGATCGCGTCGCTGTGGAGCTTGCCCACCTCGGACTCGGCCATGAATCCGAGACCGCCGTGGATCTGGATCGCTTCGCGACTGATCTCGTCAGCGGCTTCCGTGCCCATGTACTTCGCGAGCGGGGTGAGCAGTCGGATTCGCGTGTCGTTGCGATCGACGAGTGCCTCGAGCTCGGTGCGCTCTGCCTCGGACTGGCCCCCGCGCGCGAGCGCGATCCCGATGGCGCGATTCTGGTCGACCAGCGAACAGGTCCGATAGAGAAGCGCACGGCTGCCCTCGAGTGCCAAGGTCATCTTTGCCAGCCGATCCTTCATGAGTGGTTGCTCTGCGATGGGTTGCCCGAACTGGATCCGTTCCTTCGCGTAGGCGATTGCCACTTGCAGCGCGGCTTCCGCGATGCCGATTCCCTGGGCGGCGACGCCGAGACGCGCGTTGTTCATCAGCGAGAGCATCGCCTTGAAGCCGTCGCCCTTCGTACCCACGAGGAAAGCCTCGGCGTGGTCGAACTGGACCGCCGCCGTCGGCGAGCCGTGGATGCCGAGCTTCTCCTCGAGGCGAGGCACGCTGATTCCGTTGCGCTCTCCGGAGGGCAGGGTGCGTGGAGCGAGATACAAGGAGAGGCCCTTGGTCGTTCCTTTCGACGCCTCGAAGGTGTCGTGGTCGCGTGCCAGGACCAGATGGATCTCGCAGCCGCCGTTCGTGATGAAGATCTTCTGGCCGTCGAGAAAGATGCGCCCCTCTTCTTCGGTGGCGCGGGTGGTGATCGCGCCGAGATCCGAACCCGCTTGCGGTTCGGTGAGATCCATCGCGCCCATCACGTCGCCCGAGGCGAAGCGCGGCAGATAGGTCTCCTTCAACTCGTCCGATGCGTACTGCTGGATGTCCTCCGCCACTCCGGCCTGGAGCCCGAGGATCGTCATCAGGCCGGCATCCGCGCGGGAGACCATCTGCAGGAGCACATTCGAAACGAAGCTCGAAAGCGCGAAGCCGCCGTACTGCTCCTCGACCCCGAAGCTCACCAGCCCAGCCTCGCGGAGCTTCGCGAGGGTCTCCGCAATATGCGCCGGGTACTTCACGACGCCGTCCTCGAGCGTCGCGCTCTCGTACCAGCCGGCGCGCAGCGCGGGTTCCTGCTCTTCGCAGATCTGGGCGCCGGCCGCGAGGATGTCGCGCAGAGCTCCCTGCTCCGCCTCGACATCGCAGTCGCCGCCCTTGCGCCAGCCGAAGTAGGCCTCCCAGTCGATGAGTTCCTGCAGGTAGAGGAGAACCGCGTCCCCGAGATATGCGCTCATGGTCGCCTCCTTGCGAGAGCCGGCAATCAATCGTCGTCAGAAGGATAGCCGACACGGCTCGGCGACGACTCCGGTTCTCAGGGCCCTGGGCCCTCTTCCCCAGATCGAAACACGGGTAGTTCAATGGGCGACGGGGCGATCCAGATTGCGCCCGCCTTCCGAGTTCAGGCAGGTAGCGCGGGGTCCTGCTGTTTCAACGATATGGCCGCAAGCAAATCGCGGAACTTGCTCCGTTCGATGCGCTCGCCGAATCCGGCACGCTGCAATCGCTGAAAGTACTCCTCGACCTGCTTGATCTGCAGCGTGCCGACGATCTCGACGCCCTTCTTGATCTGTTCCGGTGAGGTGCCTTTGCCCGCGAGCACGATCATCGCCTCGAACAACGCGGAATCGAACTGCTTCAGGCTGAAGTTCTCCGCCTCATCGAGAGCCGCGTGCAGTTGCTCCCGGCGTTCCGGTGCCTGGTCGACGATCCACTTGAGGTGCTGGAGGCCATACGAAACGTGGCGGGCCTCGTCCTGCATGACGAGCTGGAACATGCGCTTGTCGAGGGCAGTCGGCGAGATGAACTCGCTGAAGCGGAACATCGTCAGGATGTTCCCCTCGGCGAGCAGATGCATGAAAGCGCTCGCCTCGCTG
The DNA here is from genome assembly GCA_024228115.1 of bacterium. NCBI lineage: Bacteria > bacterium. The sequence goes on along the minus strand of JAAETT010000151.1, from coordinate 3,483 downwards.
TAGGTATCGCAGTCGAGGATTGCCTTGAGCGAGTGTTCGGCTTGCGGGCTCCCCTGCATCAAGCCAACGCCGCCGGCCAGCGCTCGCTTGCGGAAAACCTCTGCGTGACGCGCTTCGTCCATCGCCTGCCCAGCGAGGAAGCCCTTGACCTCGTGAAACTGGTTGTTCATCCGCCAACACCACTTCGCAGGCAGATCCGTCGCAACCATCTCGACTTCCGTCAACATGGTGCAGAGCTGTGCGAACGCAATCTCGACCTCGAGCGGCACTTCGTATTTGTCGAGATCGCGCCAGGGAATATCGGTCGTTGCGTCCCACTGGCGGCTCAGGGTCTCCTCGTAGAACGAAGCGACCTTATAGGCCCACACGTCACTCTTGCGATTGAGCTCCGGCCCCATGTCAGCCTGGTCGGCCACATCGTAGCTCGCACCTCGCGGGGCAATGCCTCGCGGGCCGCGCGGAACCTCCTCGAGATCGTCATAGCCGTAGCTCCCCTTGTTCAGATCGAGGTACGTGAGCCCGCGCTTCTTGTTCTCCGCGTGGATCTCGACCTGCTCTGTGCCGGCCTTCATCCATCCGAGATCGAGGTTGCCTTTGCGGATATCCTTCATGCGAAGAACGAAATCGTCATTCGCCAGATAGTCGGTCGATCCGTAGTAGCTCATGATTTTTCCTGTCTAGCTATCGAGTAGTTTCAGGAAGGCCGGAAGCGGGCTGCGGTCCTGGCGCTCGCCGAGTCCGGCGGCAATGCAGCGCTCGAAGTATTGCTCTGCGGCCCTGCGGTAGAACGCGGCCACGGACTCGACACCGCCCGAGAGCACGATCAGCGGCTCGATGAGTTCTCGCGAGCCGAGGTAGCCGACGAGCCCATTCTCGACGAGATCCAGGTGATCATTGACGATCTCGACCTGGGAGGGACGAGTGCCCACGAGTTGGCGAATGTGATCGACGCCATACGCGATGAAACGCGAGGCGTCTTGCACGAGCCGGGTTCCGAGGTAGGTGTCGGCGGCATTCGTCGACGAGAACTCGAAACGTCTTCCGAGGCTTTGAACGAAGGAAAACAGAGTGAGGTTCAGCGCTGCAGACGCCAACGGGTAGGTATCCGACTCCATGATGATCTTGAGCAGTTCACCGAGCTCCCGAGAATCGCATCCCAATGCGCCCTGGCCGTAGAGCGCTCGCTTGCGGAAGGCCTCAGCCAGCCGCGTCGCGTCGAACATCTGCGCGCACATCCAGTATTTGATTTCGTGGAAATCCTGGTTCATCAACCAGACCCAGCGGGAGGGCACATCCGTGGAGACGAGACCGATCGAGGTCAAACCGGTGCACAGCTGGCGGATCGCCACGTCCTCTTCGGAGCTGAGCGACGCCTCGTCCAGCGCATCCCAGGGCACGCTGCGGGCCGGCGCCCAGCGTCGAGACTTGCTTTCCTCGAACAACACCGTTGCTGAATCGGCCCAGACATCGCTCTTTCGGTTCAGTCGGTAGCCCAGCGACGGCAAGCCTTCGGGCAGGACACCGCCGCGAGGAGTCATCGAGAAGTGACGCCGGATGATCTCCGGTATCGCCGAGGGCCCGTAGTACGGATCGTCGTTGATATCGTCCAGCGTGAGACCGCGACGCGCCTGGCTGGGACGGGCGGTCATGGCATGAGGACAGTCCTTCATCCACTCCAGATTGAGGTCGCCGCTCATGACCCGCATCACTTCGGCGATCAGATTCGTGTCCTCCGAGAAGTCCTTCGGTCCGATGTAAGACATCAGCCCAGCTCCACATCGAGGTGCTGGGCCTCGTCCAGGAACTCCTGGATCGTCGCCATGAAGCGATAGAGACGGTCGTGGCCTTCCGGGTCTTCGTATTCGACCTTCATCACGTCGCCTACATGCGTCAGTGTATTGATCGTGTGCGCAGCATCCGCACCCCCGTTCGCAAGTACGGACGCGAACATCTCCTTCCACAACTGGACCGGCGCAGTGAGAACGAAGTCGAGTGAAGCCGGATCATTCGTTTCATCGACCTCCGTGCACTCGTAGACCTCGAACGCGATCCGATACAGATCGTCTCCGACCCGAATGCCAAACGTGGTGTCGCAGACGCCGAGTTTTTCGAACACATCTGCGTCGTCCTTCGCGCGCTGTTGCAGCGCCCTGAAGAACTCGAGGGACGGAAATCGAATGCTCATGTGGATCCTCTTGTTGGTTGCCCGGGACCACCTGCACCACGGGCGCGAATGCTCGCCATCTTGCCGATCATATCCGTGGGCGGAGCACCAACATTGATATTTGGTGCCAGGTATGGGCCCCATCATCCGACTGAATTCGAGCGTTGCGAGGGCCGCGCTCGAATTCGTGGCAGCGGCGGGCGGGCCGGCCCGGTCGCTGCGGGACGAAGCCGGGATCACGGCAGCCGACCTGGCGAACCCAAGGCGTATGCTCGACCTGCATCGGGTCGTGACCCTGTTCAACGCCGCGGCTCGCGAGCTGGGCGACGACGCTCTCGGCCTCCACGTAGGCGCGAGCTTCGGGCTCGCGACCCTGGGCCCCTTTTCCTATGCGGTGCTCAACGCTCCGACCGTGGCGGTCGGGCTTGCAAATCTCGCTCGCTACTCGGCGGCGCTGGGCCAGGGGCTGGGGACGCCACCCCTCGAGGTCCGCGGCGAGACGGCAACGCTGGAGATTCCCCGGATCCCAGCGGCCGATCGAAACGCCCTGCGACACCTTGCGGAGGCCGGTCTCGTGATGCTCGTCCGCATGATGCGGCGCCTCAGGGGGCCCGACTGGCAGCCACACGACGTGTCATTCCAGCACGACGCGCCCTCGGACCCCCGAGAGCACGTGGCAGCGATCTGTCCGCGCCTGCGCTTCGGTTGCACCGTCGCGTCGATCTCCTTCGACGCCCGCGACCTTCGCGCCGAGGTACCCGGCGCAGATCGTTACCTGCTTCCCATCGCCGAGCACCAGCTCCAAGATGCTTTGGAGCCGACAGAGGGCTCGGACCCCTGGCTCCGCGATGTGGAGATGCTCGTTGCGAGCCGGGTCTGCGACGGACACCCGCCCATCCGATCGGTGGCGCCTCAGCTCGGACTCAGCGTGCGCACCCTTCAGCGCCGTCTGGAGGAACGCAGCATTCTGTATCGGGATCTCGTGGCACGCGTGCGTTTCCAGCTCGCGCGCCGCTATCTCGAAGAGACCGTGAACGACCTGGAGGAGATCGCGTTCCTGCTCGGCTACTCGGAGCTCAGCGCGTTCGACCACGCTTTCCGGCGCTGGACGGGTCAGACGCCCCAGGGGTTTCGCCGAAAGGCGCGCGCGCCGACGACAGCCGCACATCGGCGGAGTCAGAAGGTCTAGCCCGGAAAATTCATGAAGAAGTCTCGTTCTTGAATTGAAGAAGGCCCCAGTTGCGGTAGAAACGTGTTGCGACACCCGTTTCCCCTCAACAAGGGCCCCTTCATGAAGCCGGATTCTACCGCACAGACTG
>JAAETT010000150.1 GCA_024228115.1 bacterium | reverse complement strand
GGCCTCAGGGGCGCGCCGAGCTGCGGATCGCTGCCGAGGCCTCCACCCGCCAACGATTCAATCGGGCCATCGAACAACTCGCCGCCTGACCCGGACCGATACCCTCAGGGGCCCGGATCCAATGACGGATTGGGGCTAGCCTGGCCCCTGCGGTGGGGGAATGAAGCTCGTCGTCGGCCTGGGCAACCCAGGCGGCCGATACAGGAGCACGCGGCATAACGCGGGCTTCCGCGTCGTTTCATGTCTGGCAGAGCGCGCGGGGATCGATGTCGATCAGACACGGTTTTCCGGGCGCTTCGGAGAGGGTCGGGCCAGGGGAGTCGCGATCGCCCTGTTGTTGCCCGAGACCTGGATGAATCGCTCCGGGGAGGCTGTGGCCCAGGCACTCCGCGAACTGGACATCCGCGAGCCGGAACGCGATCTGCTCGTCGTGCTCGACGATCTCGATCTGCCCCTCGGCCGACTCCGTCTGCGGCCCGAAGGCAGCGACGGCGGCCAGCGCGGTCTCCGCGACATCCTCCGTCAGCTCGGAAGCGAGAACGTGCCGCGCTTGCGTTTCGGTGTGGGTCGCCCGCCGGCGAACGTCGATCCGGTCGATTGGGTTCTTCAGTCGTTTCGTGAAGAGGAAGAGACGCTCCTGCAGGATGCCGTCCCGCGAGCTGCCGACGCCGCGTTGTGTTTCCTGGCCGAGGGCGCCGCGGCGGCGATGGATCGTTTCAACGGCCCATTTCCCGAAAGCGTGGAGATTTCGCCCGGCGAATAGAGGCGGTCGCGCTGATGAGCGCCGGGTCGTTTCGCCAGTGCAGAAAATGGGGCCCCGCTTCGGCGCTGTCGATGCGGAACGGGTACAGTGCGCCCACATTTCGCCGATCTCGGCCTCCATGGCAGCTGAGCCCCTGCGTCCCATGCCGGATTCCAAACCGCCGCGTCTCCCCACTCCTCGCCGCCAGGCAAAGCTTGCCGAGCGGATGGCCCGCCCGTTCGTCCAGTTCATGGAGCTCGAAATCTCGAGCGCCATCTTGCTGCTCATCGGAGCAGTGGTCGCCCTGGTCTGGGCGAATTCGCCGTGGGGCGAATCGTACGCGCATTTCTGGCACACGCCGTTGGGCTTCCAGCTCGGCGATTTCTTCACCCTGGAGCTCTCTCTCGCCCATTGGGTGAACGACGGGCTGATGGCGATCTTCTTCTTCGTCGTCGGCATGGAGATCAAGCGGGAGATGGTCGAGGGTGAGCTTTCGACCCGAACCCGCGCCATGCTGCCGATCCTCGGTGCCCTGGGTGGGATGGTCGTTCCGGCGGGTATCTACACATGGCTCCAATACGGTGGACCCGCAGCCAACGGCTGGGGCGTTCCCATGGCCACGGATATCGCCTTCGCGGTTGCGGCCCTCTCGGTGCTGGGCCCGCGTGTTCCGTCGAGCCTGCGCATCTTCCTGCTGGCCCTGGCCATCGCGGATGATCTCGGCGCGATTGCCGTGATCGCCATTTTCTACACCGCCGAAATCCACCTGGGTGCGCTCGGGCTGGCTGTCGGTGGCCTGGTGTTCTGTTTCCTCATGAACAAGGCCGGCATCCGATCGTTTCTGCCCTACATCGTCGTTGGCTTTTTCGTCTGGTTCGAGACCCACCACTCCGGTGTGCATGCCACGATCGCGGGTGTCTTGCTTGGCTTTCTCACGCCGTGCGGGCTGGAAGACGAAGACCACGAGAGCCTGGTCGACCGTGGTCGCCACGCCTTGGAGCACCTGCGTGAAGTCCTGATCGGCGTCCATGAGACCCCGGAATCGGTGGATCAGGGTGGGCACCAGCGACACCACGCCGGCCGAGAGCTCATGGTGTTGGCGCGGGAGTCGCTCTCTCCGCTCGACTTCCTGGTGAACATCCTCGAACGGCCCGTAGCGTTCGTGATCATGCCGATCTTCGCCCTGGCCAACGCGGGGGTCGTTCTCGATACCTCGACGCTCGGCGAGCCGATGGCGCTCAGTGTGGCCTGGGCGGTTGCGCTCGGGCTGGTCCTGGGAAAACCCATCGGCGTGACCTTCTTCTCCTGGATCGCGGTTCGAAGCGGGCTCGCCGAGCTCCCCACCGGCGTGAACTGGGGAATGATCGCTGCCACCGGTGTGCTCGCGGGCATCGGCTTCACGGTGGCACTCTTCGTGACGGCGTTGGCCTTCGACGATCCGGTCCACACGGCCGGCTCGAAGGTCGGCATCCTGATCGGATCGGTCATGGCCACGGCCGCCGGGCTCGTCGTGTTGGCCCGCTCGCTGCCCAAGAACAAGGTCGCCCAGGACTAGCCCGATTGTCCCGGCATTGTCCGGTCTAGACAGGTATATCTTTCGGCTAATTGGTCGATTTTTTCAGGATTGAGGGGGTATTGATCCCGGACTATCCTGCCACACGATGATCGACCTCCAGATCGAACGCAGCGGGGACCGAGGGATCGGGGCTCCGGTCTACCTCCAGATCGCCGGGCAGATCCGCGACCGGGTCGTCGCCGGCGCGCTCGTGCCCGGGGACCGCTTGCCGCCGATCCGAGAGCTGGCGCGAAGCCTCGGGGTGAACCGCGACACGGTCTGCACGGCGTATGAGACCCTGGCCGCAGAAGGTGTGGTCGACGCCCGGGTCGGGCGGGGCACCTTCGTGCGCGGGCTGCGGCCGCGGGTCGGCGGGGCGACGCTGCCAGTCCAGACGCGGCTGGCCGGCGTGACCCAGAGGCTGCTCGACCTGGAGAGCACACGGGTCGCCTACGGCGATACGGCGAATGCGATCCAGCTCCAGGCGCTGAAGCCCGATCCGTCCCTGTTTCCCGCCGAGGCCTTCCGCCGAGCCCTCAACCGCACTTTTGCGACGCAGGGGCCCGAGCTTCTCGATTACGGCGATCCGCAAGGCGATCCGGGGTTGCGTGAGGCCGTAGCGGAACGACTCCGGGCAGCGGGCAGCCAGGTGCAAGGTGACCAGATCGTCCTTTGCCAGGGCGCGAGCCAGGCTATTTCCCTGGGGCTGCGTCTCTTCGCCGAAGCCGGGGATACGGTGGCCGTCGAGGAGCCGACCTATCAGAACGCCCTGGCGGCCGCGATCGGTCTCGGCATCCATGTCGTGCCCGTGCCCATGCGGAAGGATGGCGCGGATCTGGATGCGCTCGACCGGGTCTTGAGCCGTTCGGACGTGAAGCTCTTCTACACGATCCCGACGTTTCACAATCCGATGGGCACGACCACGGATCTAGCGCACCGGCAGGAGCTGCTGGAGATTGCGGGCCGACATGGCAAGCCGGTGCTCGAGGACGCGTATGAGATGGATCTACGCTTCACGGGCCGCCCGGTCCCCTCGTTGATGGCGCTCGACGAGGAGGGACTGGTCGTCCAGCTGCTCTCCTTCTCGAAATCCCTCTTTCCGGGCCTGCGTTGTGGTGCGGTGGTGGGTTGCGGTCGTCATGTCGACGGATTGCTCGCCCTGCGACATGCCGCGGATCTCGGGGGCGCTTTGCCGCTGGAGGCCGCGCTCGCCGATTTCCTTCGCAGTGGCGCCTACGATCGGCATCTGGCCACCTTGCGCCGCAAGCTACGCGAGCGGAGGGATACGCTGATGGAGAGCCTCGAAGCCGAGATGCCCGAAGGCACGGAGTGGCAGCGCCCTGAGGGTGGCTACCAGGTATGGGTCGAACTGCCCGAGCCCCTGGATACCCGCGAGCTCTTCGCCGACGCACTGCGCGCCGGTGTCCTGATCGCGCCCGGCTTTCAATTCCTGCACGATGGGCGAGCCTCCCGCGGCATGCGGCTATCGATCGGGCTCTCGAACCCGGAGGAGATCCGCCGCGGTATCGCCTTGTTGGGCGCGCTGGTTCGCGAGCGGCTCGGTGCCCGCAAGGCCCGGCGCGCGCACGTTCACGTCTGACTCGAGCGCTTTGCTCGAATCGATTCGATCCCGTCTGAATCAACCCAAAGGAGGGAACCCCCCATGAGCGAGAACAACGAGGGCCGACAGGACGCCCAGTCCTACGAGCTGAAGATCGGCCTGGCTGAAATGATGAAAGGTGGCGTGATCATGGATGTGACCACGCCGGATCAAGCCAAGATTGCGGAGCAATCCGGAGCGACCGCCGTGATGGCGCTCGAACGCGTGCCGGCGGATATCCGCGCTGAGGGCGGCGTCGCGCGCATGTGCGCGATCCAGATCATCGAAGGCATCCAGAAGGAGGTGTCGATTCCGGTGATGGCCAAGGTACGCATCGGCCACTTTGCCGAGGCCCAGGTGCTCGATGCCCTGGGTGTCGACTTCATCGATGAGAGCGAGGTGCTGACACCGGCCGACGATGCCCATCACATCGACAAGGCTCCATTCCGCTCGCCGTTCGTATGCGGTGCGCGCAATCTGGGCGAGGCGCTGCGCCGGGTTGGCGAGGGTGCGGCGATGATCCGCACCAAGGGAGAGGCGGGTAGCGGCAACATCGTCGAGGCGGTTCGGCACCTGCGCCAGGTGAACGGCGACATCCGCGCCATTCAGGCCCTGCGTGTGGAAGAGCTGGCGACCCAGGCCAAGGAGATGGGCGCGCCGGTCGATCTCGTTCGTTATGTGCACGAGCATGGCAAGCTGCCGGTGCCGAACTTCGCCGCCGGAGGGATCGCAACGCCTGCCGATGCCGCGCTTTGCATGAGCCTGGGCGCCGAGGCGGTGTTCGTCGGCTCCGGCATCTTCAAGAGCGAGGATCCGGAGAGTCGCGCCAGGGCTTGCGTGCACGCGACCACCCACTGGCAGGAGCCCGCCGAGGTGCTGAATGCCTCCCGGGGGCTCGGCAAGGCGATGGAGGGGATCGAAATGGAGACCCTCGACGAGAGCGAGCGGCTCGCCAATCGGGGCTGGTAGGAGCGGACGTGACGCCGTCGGTTGGCATCCTGGCAATCCAGGGCGACGTGGCAGCCCACGCGCGCGCGCTTGGCAGGGCGGGAGCTCGGGCCGTCCCGGTCCTTCGTGAGAAGGATCTGGACGGCCTGGCCGCGCTCATCTTGCCGGGCGGCGAGAGCACGACGATCTCCAAGGGGATGGATCGGCTCGCTCTATGGGAGCCTGTGCGCGAATTCGCAGCCAGCGGTCGGCCCGTGCTCGGCACCTGTGCCGGAGCGATCCTGCTGGCCCGGGCGGTCCAGCAGCATCCGGTCCCGACCCTGGGCCTGCTGGATGCCGTAGCGGTGCGAAACGCCTACGGAACGCAGGTCGATTCCTTTGCGGCACCCGTCGACGACGGCGCGAAGGAGGGCCTCGAGGGCCTCCGCTGTGTCTTCATCCGGGCCCCCCAGCTGGAGGAGCTGGGCCCGGAGGTCGAAACCCTCGCACGGGTCGAGGGCCGGCCGGTCCTGATCCGCCAGGCCAATCTGTGGGCGGCCACCTTCCACCCGGAACTCACCCCGGACACGCGGCTCCACGCGCTGCTGATCTCCTGAGCCGAATCTCCTGATCCGAGCGGGGAGGTGACCGCGGGGGCCGGTTCTGCTAACTCTCGCCCCTTCGAAAACACCTCGGTCCCCGCCATGACGCCCGCCCCCGCGGCAGGCCTCAGGAAGAGCGGGGGCACACCGCGGCCCAGTGGCGCGGGCGACCAAGGGGAGGAATATGCGGGAATACGAAACGACGTTCATCGTCCAGCCCGAGATCAGCGACGAGGGCTGCGCTGAGCTGCTCGGACGCGTCGACGGCGTCCTGGAGCGCGAGGGAGCCAACCGGCTCCTGCACGACGATCAGGGCAAGCGACGCCTGGCCTACGAGATTCGCAAGTTCCAGAAGGGCCGGTACGTCACGACCTACTACCTGGACGAGGGCAAGGCCGTGGCCCCCCTCGAGCGGGTACTTCGGCTCGACGAATCCGTGCTGCGGTTCTTGACCGTACAGCGCACGGATGCCGTGGCCGATGTGGACGCACGCAAGGCCGAGGCCGCGGAAGAGGAGCGGATTCGGGCGGAGCGCGCCCGAGAGCGCGCCGAACGCGAGGCCGAGGAGGAGCGAGCACGTCAAGCAGCTGCGGCTGCGGCACCGCCGCCTCCGGAACCGGCCGTGGCCCCTGAATCCGGTGAGGTGGAGGCTTCGGCCGACGCCGCCCCGGCAGATGCACCCGCTGAAGCAGCGGCCGAAAGCGCCCCTGCAGATGCACCCGCCGAAGCAGCGGCCAGCCCGGCGGAAACGTCGGACGCCGCCGCGGAGCCCACTGAGGCACCGGCTGAAACCGAACCCAAGACTGAGGAGACGGCAGGATGAGCGACGATCCGAACGCCCCGCGCCCCCCCCAGACAGACTCCCCCCGTAGCGATGCTCCGCGCGGCGATGGTGGCTATCGAAGCGATGGCCCCCGCGGTGGCGGTGGCGGCGATGGCGGATATCGCGGCGGTGGCGGTGGCGGTGGGTTCCGCCGCGACGGCGACCGCGACGGCGAGCGCCGCGAGCGCGGTCCCATGAGCGTCAAGGCTCGGTTGCGTGCCCGCGCCCGCAAGAAGGCCCGCAAGCAGAAGAAGTCCAAGGGCAGCATGCTGCGCAAGAAGGTCTGTCGCTTCTGCGCGGACTCGAATGCCGAGATCGACTACAAGGATCCGAAGGGCCTGCGCTACTTCATCACCGAGACAGGGAAGCTCATTCCCAGCCGCATCTCGGGCAACTGCGCGAAGCATCAGCGCGCTGTGGCTCTCGGCATCAAGCGCTCCCGGCAGCTGGCGCTCATGCCCTATGCGCCCCACCACGGGAACTAGGAGACGGCATGGCGGTCAAAGTGATCCTACGTGAGGACATTGCCAGGCTTGGCGACGCCGGTGATCTGGTGAACGTCAAACCCGGTTACGCCCGCAATTTCCTGATCCCCCAGGGCAAGGCGATCTTTGCCACGGCCGCCAAGGTCAAGGAGCTCGAGCACCATCGGCGCATCATCGCCGAGAACATGGCCAAGCAGCTCAAGGACCTGAACGCAGCCAAGGATCGTCTCGAGCAACTACGGCTCGAGGTCGAGGCCCAGGCGGGCGAAGAAGGCAAGCTCTTCGGCTCGGTCACGACCCTTCAGATCGCCGAACTGGTGGCGGCCAAGGGAATCGAGATCGATCGCCGAAAGATCGACTTGAAGGAGCCGATCAAGGAGCTGGGCGATCACGAAGTGCCGGTGAAACTGCACCGGGACGTGATCGCGAAGCTGAAGCTGAAGGTTACCGCCGCGACGACGCCCGAGGCGTAGTACACTCGGCGGCAGCGACGTCCCTCCGGCGTCGTTCGAGGAGGGGGTGATCCTTGGGCGAGGCGACACCGTTTCATGGCGAGGCCGCGGGCGAGCCGCGGCGACGTCCGCGGCGCGGTGGCGGCGATGGAACCCTGACTTCCACGGGCGACCTGCTCGGTGGCCGGGTTCCGCCCCATGACCTGAACGCTGAAAAATCGGTTCTCTCGGCGCTACTGCTCGATCCGCGCGTCTTCCACGAGATCTTCGAAGATGTCTCCCCGGATGATTTCTACCACCCGTCGCATCAGCTTCTCCTGCGAGCGATGCTCACGATCCACGACGAGCGTCGCCCTGTCGATCTGATCACGCTTTCCGAGTATCTGACCACCGAGAAGACCCTCGATGCCGTCGGTGGCCCGGTCGCACTCGCCGAGATCGCGGACTTCGCCGCGACCAGCGCCAACGTGTCCCACCACGCACGGATCGTGCGCGACAAGGCCGTGAAGCGCCGGCTCATCCAGGTGGCCAGCGAGATCGCCGAGACCGGGTACGACGAAGACGGCAACGCCGACCAGCTGCTCGATTTCGCAGAGTCGCGGATCTTCGAGGTCTCCAAGGCCCAGAGCCGCAGCTCGTTTGCGAGCCTGCATGACGAGATGCCCGGCACCTTCGACTACGTCGAAGCCATCATGAACCGGGGCGGGGATCTCACCGGTCTCCCCTCGGGCTTCCACGATCTCGATGAAATGACAGGCGGCCTTCAGCCCGGCGAACTGATCATTATCGCTGCACGGCCTAGCATGGGCAAGACGGCGTTCGCGTTGAACATCGCGCGCAACGCCGCTGTCGGGCACGGAAAGAACGCTGCGGTCTTCTCCCTGGAAATGACCACCCGCTCGCTGATCGTGCGGTTGCTCTCGACCGAAGCCCAGATCAACTTCTCGAGCCTGCGGAAGGGCTTCCTTCCCATGTCGGATTACCGGAAGCTGCAGGTTGCGGCGGACAAGCTCTCTCAGGCGAATATCTGGATCGATGATTCCGGCGCGCTCGACATCCTGGAGATCAAGGCCAAGAGCCGTCGGCTGCACGCGGAGCATGGGCTCGACCTCGTGATCGTCGACTACCTGCAGCTGGCCAGTGCAGCAGGCAACAACGCCCGAAAGGATCTCGAGATCGCGGAGATCTCGCGCGGCTTGAAGGCGCTCTCGAAGGAGCTCGATCTGCCGGTCATCGCGCTCTCCCAGCTGAACCGCGGCCCGGAGCAGCGCGATCCGGACAAGCGCCGTCCGATGATGGGCGATCTTCGCGAATCCGGTGCCATCGAGCAGGACGCGGATGTGATTGCGTTCATCTACCGGGACATCGTCTACAACAAGGAAACGGCCGACCCGCGCCTGGCCGAGATCATCATCGAGAAGCAGCGGAATGGCCCCACAGGCACCGTGAAGCTCGATTTCGAGGGTCAGTACGCCCGCTTTGCCAACCGTTCGACCGATGAGCCGCCGGATCTCCCGCCGTTGCCTGGTGGTATGGGAGGCCCGGGAGACGACGCCGGCTTCGACGGCGGTATCGGGCCCTCGGGCGCCGGGGACGAGCCGGTCTTCTGAGCCGCGGGGCGCGGCTCCGGCCGATCGCCCGGATGGTGCAACCGATTCGGTAAGCCGTCACACTACCCGGATGCCGAACGTATCGATGTGGGCCCGTGCCTTGCGGGTCATGCCCCAGGTCGACAAACAGGAATGGGATGCGCTGGATCTGGTGTCGCGCTGGCTGATCGCCACGCGCTCGGCCGTTCTGGTGATGACCTTCGTCTCCGCTGCCTTCGCCGGTTTGCTGGCGGTCAAGGCGGGAGCCTTCGATCTCGGGAAGTGGCTGCTGGTCACCCTCGGCCTGCTCCTGGCTCATGCCACCAACAACCTCGTCAACGATCTCACCGATCATTGGAAGGGTGTCGACAAGGACAACTACTTCCGCACCCAATACGGTGCCCAGCCCGTCGAATCCGGGTTGATGACGACACGCCAGTCGCTCCAGTACATCGCGTTCACGGGCCTGGCGGCACTCGCGATCGGCGTCTGGCTGGTCGCGACGGGCGGTCAGGGCGTGCTCTGGTTGCTCGGGGCCGGTGCGTTCTTCGTCCTGCTCTACACCTGGCCGCTCAAGTACATCGGCCTGGGCGAGCCGGCCGTGTTGGCGGTGTGGGGCCCGCTCATGGTAGGCGGCGGCTACTACGTGATCACCGGCGAGTGGAGCACGCCGGTGGCGTGGGCCAGCATCGCCTATGCCCTCGGACCGACCGCCGTCCTGTTCGGCAAGCACATCGACAAGCTCGAGGAGGACCAGGCGAAGGGGATCCACACCCTGCCCGTCATCCTCGGCGAGGCCGCCTCGCGTTGGACCGTGATCGGCATGCTCGTGGCCCAGCTCGGGGTCGTCGTCTACCTGGTCGCAACGGGCTATTTCCATCCCGTCATGCTGCTCTCCCTGGCGGTGGCGCCGTCCTTGCGGCGGGTCCTCCAGGTGTACCGCGAGCCTCGGCCCAGCGAACCCCCGGAGGATCTACCCAAGGGCGTCTGGCCCCTCTACCTGGTCGCCACCGCCTTCTGGTACAACCGGCGCTTCGGCGGGCTCTTCCTGCTCGCGTTGGTCGCCGACGTCGCGATCTCGCGCTTCTAGGAGGAGAGCGAGAGCGGGGACGTTCTTTCCGCTGTTTCCGTTAGTCCGGGAGGGGCTCTGCCCCTCCCGGACTAACGGAAACAGCGGAAAGAACGTCCCCGCTACGAGCCGCGATTCGCTCCTTTGATCAGGCCCCCGATCAGCCGGTCGATCACCGACTGCGGAGCCAAGCGCTTGACCAGCGTGAGTGGTCTGGCCCGGTCCATCGGAACGCGGAGGGGTTTCTTCTGGTTGGAAAGCACCGAGTAGATCTTCTCCGCCACCATCTCCGGCGTGAGCTTGCTGGCGGCGGTGTCCCGTGCCATCTGCGCGACCATCTTGTGGCTGAAGGAGTCCGCCGCGGCATTCGCGACGGTTCGTAGGTGGGACCCCGTGGCCGGCCTCTCCATCTTCATCGCCACCGGTTGCATGATGACCACGTCGATGTTGTCCGGCTTCAGCTCGTGGTACAGGGCCTCACTGAACGCTTCGAGCGCGAATTTCGCCGAGGTGTAGGCGCTCATATAGGGCACGGCCAGCAGGCCGCCCAACGAGCTCATGTTGACGATCGTGCCCTTCCCCTGTTTCCGCATGATGGGGGCCACCTGCTTGCAGATCTGCATGATCCCGAAGACGTTCGAGTCGTAGAGGGATCGGACCTCCTCGATGTCCTGTTCCTCGGCGGACCCGATGAACATCTGGTTCACGCAGTTGACGACGGCATCGATGCGGCCTTCGCGTCGGAGCACTTCGCCAATGCAGCGCTCCACGGAAGCCGGGTCCGTGACCTCCATTGGCAGCATCACGAAGGGGGTTTCTTCCTTCTTCTTGCCGGGATCGCGCATGGTGCCGTACACCGTTGCACCTTTTCCCACGAGGCTGGCGCCTAGCACCTCGCCCAGGCCACCCGAGGCTCCGGTAATCAGAACGATCACGTCTTTCCTCCTCGCCGGCCCAGCTCCCGGCTCCATCACTACGCATACCACGATCTCGAAGCGATGGGTCGGATCTGGGCCCTTTCGCCTTCGGGCACGGCGAGGACGCAGGAGACGTCCCGTTTCCCTAGGCTCGCCCCGGGGTGGGACTCAAACGATTCGATCGCAAATTCGGTGCGGATCTGCTGCGTGAGCTGCCGGCGGAACCGGGCGTCTACCTCTTCAAGGACGAGGAGGGCACGGTGCTCTATGCCGGCAAGGCCAAGAACATCCGTCGCCGGCTCCAGGGCTACCGCAACGCCAGTCGACGCAAGGTTCACCGCAAGATGCGCACGATCGTACGCGAGGCGAGCACCCTCGAGGTGCGGATCCAACCCAGCGAGCGCGATGCCCTGCTGGTCGAGAACGAGCTGATCCGTACGCTGCGCCCGCGCTACAACGTCGAGGGAGCCTACACCTTCCTCTACCCGGCGATCGGAACGGCGGCGCAGGCCCACCAGTCCTTCCTGGTCTTCTCGACCCGTGTGGACGCCTACCCGAAGCTGAATCCGAGCTGGCATGGCGTCTTCCGCTCCCGACATCGGACTCGCGATGCCTTTGACGCACTCGTCGCACTTCTCGACCTGCTCGGCCACCGGGAGCCCCGCTCCCGTTTGCCGGAGCTCCCGCTCGTCCGAGGGTCCCGCGTCGTTGCGTTCAGGCGGATCGAGAATCGGATGCCGGGAATCGAGCGCTTGCTTGGCGGCGAGTCCCAGGCCGTTCTGAAGCAGATTGCCGGACAGCTGCTCGAGAAGCCGGATGCTCGCGAGAACGCGGATCAGGTCGGTGAAGACCTGCGTCTGCTCGACGCCTTCTACGAGAGCGACGCACGCAAGCTGCGTCTTGCCCTCCGCGCGGCTGGGCGTCGAGGCTGCTTCGTCTCTCAGGAAGAACGCGACGCTCTGTTCATCGCTCACCCGCCGGGTTGAGGCCTCGCACGCCCTGGTAGGGTACGTTGGCCCCCCAGTTGTCACTTTTCCTGGAGGACGTCATGGAGCTCTGCACCTTCGGTCGAGATATTGCCCACATCGATCTTGCCGCCAGGACATGGGAGATGCGACCGGCGCCCGAGGATTGGGTGCGCAGCTATGTAGGCGCACGCGGCCTCGGCGTCCGCTACGTGCTCGAAGCGGGCCCGGAGGTCGAGGCTCTCTCCCCGGACAACCTGCTCTGCTTCATGAATGGCCCCCTGACCGGCAGCGAAACGAGCATGAGTGGCCGCTGGGCTTGTGTCACGAAATCGCCGCTCACCGGAACCGTGACCGATAGCCACCAGGGTGGATGGAGCGGGGCGCGTCTGCATTGGGCTGGTTTCGATGGCCTCGTCTTCGAAGGGCGCGCCGACGCCCCCGTATACGCTTTCATCGAGGATGGTCAGCTCGAGCTGCGCGACGCGTCCGATCTCTGGGGCAAGAACATCCATGAGACCATTCGAATCCTCCAGGAGCGCTACGGCGAGAAGGATCTCTCTGTCACCGCGATCGGCCCCGCTGGCGAGAACCTCGTGCGGTTCGCGGCCTGGCTGAACGAAGATGACCGTGCGTTCGGGCGCGGAGGCACGGGCGCGGTGGGAGGTGCGAAGAACCTCAAGGCCATCGTGGTCCGGGCGGGGAAGAAGAAGAGCACGGTCGACGACGCGGATGCCTGGAAGGCCATACGCAGCCGGGCACTGGATACGATTCGCGACGAGGGCAACATCACCAGCCCGCGCAAGGGCGGGCTCTCCGTGTACGGCACCAACGTGCTGATGAATGGCACGAATACGATCGGCGCGCTGGGCACGCGCAACAGCCAGCTCACTGCGTTCGGCGACCGTGCAGAGAAGATCAGCGGCGAATTCGTCGAGCAGAACATTCTCGTCGGAAATCCGACCTGCCATGCGTGTCCGGTGGCGTGCAAGAAAGAAGTCGAAATCAAAGAGGGCCCGTGGAAGGGGCTGCGCATGGAGAGTGTCGAGTACGAGCCGGCCTGGAGCCTCGGCGCCAACTGCGACAACGACGATGTGGCGGCCATCGCGAAGCTGATCGACCAGTGCAACGACCTGGGCATGGATCCCATCGAACTCGGCAACGCCTATTCCATGTGGATGGAGGCAACCGAGAAGGGTTGGGTCGCCGAGGGCCAGGGGCTGGCCTGGGGAGATACCCAGGCGATGGTGGCGTTGACCGAAGATGTCGGTGCTCGTCGAGGTCTGGGCAAGGCATTGGGCGAAGGGCCGGCGATGGCCGCAGCCGAGATCGGCCATCCGGAGATCTCCATGACGGTGAAGGGTCAGGCCTTGCCGGCGTACGATCCGCGAGGCCTGAAGGGCATGGGCCTCGGCTACGCCACGAGCAACCGAGGCGCTTGCCATTTGCGCGCCTATGTCGCAGCCGCCGAGCTCGGGGTGGTGCCGATCGAAGCCGATCCGCTCGAATGGAAAGGCAAGGGCGAGCTGGTCAAGGTCTTCCAGGATCTCCACGCGTTTTCGGATAGCCTCGATCTCTGCAAATTCAGCGCCTTCGCAGAGGACGCAGAGGTGTATGCCGCCCAATACGCGACCGCGATGGGCATCCAGTTCAGTGCGGATGACGTCATGCGCACGGGCGAACGCATCTACAACATGGAACGCCACTACAACAACCTGGCCGGCGTCGAAGCCGATATGCTGCCCGCGCGTTATACCGAAGAAGCCTCGACCCTGGGGGGTTCCAAGGGACATGTCTCCGAGCTCAGCGACATGCTGGTCGAATACTACGCCGCGCGGGGATGGGAAGAGGGCGTGGTGTCCAAGGAGAAGCTCGAGGAGCTGGAAGTTCGTTAGGCCATGAAGCTCACGTTCTACGCCATGCTTCGCCCGATCGTTGGAGCGAAGACATTGGACATAGAATTGCCCCCCGACGCGACGATCCAGACCTTGATCGAGAGCCTGGCCGCGCGCTGGCCGGCGCTTCGGGAACATCTGCTCACCGAGGACGGCGGCCTCTCCCGGCGGGTCAACATCTTCGTGGCGGGCAGGAACGTGCGCTGGCTGGGTGGCGCTGCCACCAGGATCGATGGCGAGAAAGAAATCGACTTCTTTCCTCCGGTCGCCGGCGGCTGACCTCGGCTCGTGGCAGTCCGTGCTTCCCGCAATCTCGGCGAGGCGATCGAATATCTGAACGCCAACGGTGCCTGCGTCGAGTACGATGCGCGCTTTCTCGTGCCGGGGGTCGCCCGAGCCCTGATGCCGCGTCTATTGGAGGAGCTCGAATTCGACTCGGCGGAAGCCTCGATGATGCGACAGCCCTTCACCGGGCGGATGGTGCGGATACCTCGCCAGCAAGCCGGTTACGGAGATCCCGGCACCGCCTACGCATTTTCGGGTGGTGAGGTTGTGGCGCGCCCATGGTCTCCAGCCCTCGCTGAGCTTCGCGCACTCCTTTACGAGCGCACTGGTTTCGAGAGCAACTACGTCCTGGTGAATCACTATCGGGACGGCAGCGATTGCATTGGCTGGCATGCCGACGATGAGCGCGATCTCGGCGAAGCGCCGCGAATCCTCTCGCTCTCCCTCGGTGCCTGTCGGGATTTCCAGTTCCGCAGACGAGGTGAGGCCGCCCGCGAATTCGAGACGATCACGATTCCTCTCGCCTCCGGAAGCCTGCTGAGCATGCGGCACCCGACCAACGCAAACTGGAAGCATCAGCTGCCTCGGCGCGGTGGAAAGCGGCCGGCCCGCGTGGGCGGGCGCTTGAGCCTTACGTGGCGCCGGCTCTGCCGGTAGGGTTTTCTCGCGCGCTCGCAGAACGTTCCGCGAGCGCGTGCGGACCCTTCCTCTAGACTTCCCCCAATGGGAGTGCCACGCGTGCCGCGTTTCCGAAAGCCGCGCGCGGTGGTTCCGGGGGATACGATCGGTATCGCCGCTCCGGCGTTTCCGGCCGATTCCGATGCGCTCGCTGCCGGGTTGGCCGCACTCCGGGGAGCCGGCTTCCGCATCCGCATCCGCCGGGATCCCACCCGCGCTCGCGGCTATCTGGCGGGCACCGATGCCGCCCGGGCGAAGGAACTGATGGGCTTCGTCGAGGATCCGCGGATCGATGCCATTCTGTGTGTCCGCGGAGGCTACGGCTGCCAGCGAATGGTCAGCGGGCTGGATGCCGCTCGGGTCCGTCAGGCAGGCAAGCCGTTGATCGGCTTCAGTGACGTCACGACGTTGCTGCTCTGGCAGCGCAAATTGGCCGGCCTGGCCGGCTTCCACGGCCTCATGTTCAACGCGCGCCGCGGCCCGTCGCCGGCGGAAGTGGCTTCCCTCGTGTCGGCCCTGGCTGGCGAGAAGCAGGCGCCGTTCCTGGGGGAGGGCCGACGCCGCGGGTTGGCAAAGGGCAGGCTGGTGGGTGGCTCGCTGACTCTCCTGGCGGCCAGCCTGGGAACGCCCTGGGAGGTCGATACCCGCGGCGCCATCCTGTTGTTCGAAGAGATCGGTGAGCGGCCCTACGCCCTGGACCGGCTTCTCACCCAGCTCGAGGCGGCGGGCAAGCTCGCTGGGGTTCAGGGCATCGGCGTTGGTCACCTGGTTGGATGTGACGACAAGAAGCGCGTCCAGCCGGAGGCCGAGGAGGTCTTGATGGAGCTGCTCGCTCCCCTCGGTGTGCCCCTCGTCTTCGGCTTGCCATTCGGGCACCAGAGCCCCAACCTCACCTGGCCTGTGGGGGTACGCGCCGAGCTCGACGGCCGGCGCGGGACGTTGACGCTGCTTGAGAGTGGAGTTCAGAGGGGGTGAGAAGGCGATGAAGCATGCGGTAATCCAGCGCAAGCTCGGCAAGGTGGATCGGGCGCTGGACAAGGCCATTGATACCGCGGTGATGCCCGGCGCGGTGGTGTTGGCGAGCATGCGTCGGGAAGGAGAACTGCTCGAGCATGCCTCCGTGCGGGGTCTGGCTGTGGCACGCCCCGAGCGCATCCCGATGGCCAGGGAAACGAACTTCGACCTGGCGTCGTTGACCAAGGTGATGGCCACGACGACGGTGATGATGGGCCTCGTGAAGGAGGGAAGTGTCGCGCTCGACGATCCCGTCGCGAAGCACCTCGCCCATTTTGGAGAGCGGGACAAGGAATTCGTGACGATCCGTCACCTGTTGACGCACTCGTCGGGGCTCAAGCCGTGGCGCGCTTTCCATGAGACGTTGCTCGAGCGCGAGCGGAAGAAGGGTGACCAGCTCATCGGCACACCCGAGGCGAAGAAATGGGTGATCGAGAGCATCTGTCGTTCTGCTCTCGTGCATGAGCCCGGAACCGCAGCGGTCTATGGAGACCTCGACATGATCGTGCTCGGCGCGTTGATCGAGGCGGTCGTTGGGAAGCCCCTGGAAGACGTCTGCGAGGAACGCGTGTTTCGTCCCTTCGGCATGACGAAGACCGGTTTCGCCCCTCTGGCCGAGGCGGAGGCGCCCGATGCCTTGCGTCGTGGCTTCGCCGCCACCGAGAACTGCCCGTGGCGTGGCCGCATCCTGTGGGGCGAGGTGCACGACCCGAACGCATCGGTCATGGGTGGCGTGGCCGGGCACGCTGGGCTCTTTGCTCCTGCCGACGACGTATTGCGCTTCGGTCAGACCCTTCTCGATGTGTGGCACGGCCGCAGCGACGCCTTGTCCCGCGAGACGCTCGAGATGTTCGCCACCCGGCAGAACCTCCCTGAGAACTCGGATTGGGCGCTCGGCTGGGATACGCCGAGCGAGGGCGCGTCATCGTCGGGAAGCCACTTCTCGAGGAGCTCGATCGGGCACCTCGGATTCACCGGAACGTCGCTCTGGATCGATCTCGAAGCCGATTGCGTGGTGGTCATGTTGACCAACCGGATCCATCTGGTGGCAAAGAAGAGTCGATTCGCCTTGCGTGCCGAGATCCACGACCTCGTCCGAGAGGCTTTCTCCGCCTAGCTACGGGAGCGCTCTCACTTGCACGTGCATTTCGTTGCCATTGCCGGTACCGGCATGGGCTCCCTGGCCGGCCTCTTGAAAGGCCGGGGCTGGGAGGTGACGGGCTCCGACGAGGGCGTCTATCCGCCCATGAGCACAGCCCTCGAAGGTTGGGGAATCCCCGTGCAGATCGGCTTTTCCCCGGCCCACGTGCGAACGCGACGGCCCGATCTCGTGGTGATCGGAAACGCGGTGCGCCCGGACAACGTTGAAGCCTGCGCGGCGATGGACGACGGATTGCCGGTGCTTTCCTTTTCCGACGCGCTCTACGAACACGCGATCCGCGGGCGGCATTCGGTCGTGGTGACGGGTACCCACGGCAAGACGACGACGACGAGTCTGATCGCAACGCTGCTCCATGAGCTCGGCCGGGATCCTTCGATGTTGGTCGGTGGGATTACGGCCAACTTCGACGGCAGCTTTCGAGAGGGCGACGGGCCGGATTTCGTGGTCGAAGGTGACGAATACGACACGGTCTTCTTCGACAAGACTCCCAAGTTTCTCCACTACCACCCGAAGACGCTGATCATCACCTCGATCGAATTCGACCATGCGGATATCTATCGCGATCTGGCGCATATCCAGGAGCAGTTCCGCATTCTCGTTTCGCGCATGCCTGTCGACGGCACGATCATCGCCGCAGCGGAAGCCAAGACGATCGACGAGGTGCTGACCGACGCTCCCTGTCCGGTGGTTCGCTACGGAGTCGACGAGGGTCATGGCTCCGCCGGTGATCTCGTCGCCGTGAATCTGGAGACGGATGAGCGGGGGTGCTTCTTCGACCTCAGAGATGCGCGCCGCAGTGGAGACATCGTCGCGCGTTCCCGTCTCGGGCTGGTCGGAGGGCACAACGTCGCAAATGCCCTGGCTGGGCTCCTGGCGGTAGAAGCCACGGGTGCGTCCCTGGTGGAAGCAGCGGGTGTTCTTGAGCGCTACCGCGGCGTAAAACGCCGCCAGGAAATTCGCGGCGAAGCCGGGGGCGTCCTCGTGATCGACGATTTCGCCCACCATCCGACTGCAGTGCGGGCGACGGTCGAGGCGCTCGCGGCTCGCTATGCCGGCCGCCGCATCGTGGCGGTCTTCGAACCTCGCTCGAATACCAGCCGTCGTGCACTCTTCCAGGACGAGTATGCCCAGGCCTTTGCCGGCGCCGGACACGTCGTGGTCGCGAAGGTCGATGACGCGCCGATCTACAGCGCCACTGGCGACGTCAAGGAACGTCTCTCGGCGGATCGTCTGGCTGACGATCTCGTCGCTCGCGGGGTTTCGGCCCAGGCGTGTGAGGATGTGGATGCCATCGTGGATCACCTGGCGGGTGAGCTCGCTCCGGGGGATGTCGTCGTCACCCTTTCGAATGGCAGCTTCGACGGGATCTGGGACAAGCTGCTGGCTCGCCTAGACCGGTAGCCCCACGCTGCGCATCAGCGCGATGGCGTTGCTCTTCCTGACGACGCCTTCCCGCATGCGGTAGTCGAATGCAATCTGGCCGTCTTCGAGATGGTCTTCGAAGTGGACGTTGGCGGCCTTCGGCGCCTGGGCCTCTGCGACGCGGGTGAGTGCGAGATCATGGGTCGTGACGAGGCCGATTGCGCCCCGTTCGATCAGGGCCTTGACGATGGCTTCGGCGCCGATGCCTCGATCGTGGGAATTGGTCCCGTGGAAGATCTCGTCGAGCAGGAAGAGCAGGGGAAGTTCGCCCTCGGCCAGCTCGACGACGAGGCGCACGCGTTTGATCTCGGCGTAGAAGTGGGAGGTTCCTTCCTGTAGGGAATCGATCACGTGCAGCGAAGCGCCGATCGCGAGAGGCGAAAGCTGCAGTGAACGAGCGCAGACGGGAGCTCCGGCCTGGGCGAGAACTGCGGCGACACCGACGCTGCGAAGCAGGGTGCTCTTGCCGGACATGTTGGAGCCGGAGACGATCAATACCTGGCGTTCGCCATCGAGCTGGAGATCGTTCGTGACGCAATCTTCCGTGGGGATGAGGGGGTGGCCGAGCTCGCTGGCCCGGAAGCAGGGCGAACCCCCGGAGAACGACGGAAACGTATGGCTCGGGTTTTCGTAGGCCGTGCTGGCGACGGAAACCAATGCCTCGAGCTCGGAGACCGCGTCGATCCAGTCGCCGAGGGTCGTGCCGCAGGCGATCCGCCAGCTCTCGATCTGCATGGCGAGCTGGCTGGTCCAGAGCATCAGCCCGCCCAGGGGCGCGAAGAACATGTTGCGCCTCGCGTCGAGCAACTCGACCCAACGGTGCAACCGTGAGATTTGTGCGGATGGGGGCAGACCCTCCGTTTCGATCGCCTGGCGCAGGCGAACCAGATGCGGTGAGCTGGCCGGCTCTCGCTCGAAGCGTTCGAGCAGGCGAGCCAGCAGGTCGAGATCTCGTGTCGGCCCGTCGACCGCCTTCACTGTGGCCTGGACGCGTCTTCGAATCCGCCACGCAAAGGCGAGCTGGGCGGCACCCACGAAGGCAAAGGCCACGGGGCCGGCAGGCCCCAGGGAGCCAAGCAGCCAGGCGGCCAGCGTCGTGAGCGTGACCACGGCCATCGTCACGGCGATGACCCGATGAGCGGCATGGAAGCCGACCGGCGGTGCCTCGCCCCAGCGCCGCAGGGTTTCCGGGTGAAGGCCCGACCGCACGTCATCGCCGACGAGACAGAGATCTTCGCGGAGATCGAGACGATCCCGAAGCTCGATTGCGGCTTCCTGACGGGCAATGACGTCTTCGACCTTCGCCGGTGAGAGCAGCCAGCTCGCCAGCATCTCCTCCCCGCCGCGGGTACGCGCCAGACACATGCGTTCGAAGAGGGATCCTTCGCCGAAGAGATCGAGATCCCGCGCGTAGGCGTGATCGGCCGGCTCATGCTCGGAACCACTCGTTCCGTTGCCGGCGAAGCGATGTTCGAGCCGAGCGATTCCGCGCTCGAAGAAGGCCGTCGCACGTTCTGCCCGTGCCCGGAATCCCAGCACCCGATCGTGCCAGAAGAGCAGCCCGATGAAGAGAACGGTCGGGAGCGCGAGCCAGCGGAAATCAAGCGCGTCCGCGCCGAAGACAGCGAATGCCATCGCAACGCCAACGGCGAAGACGCCGAGCCGCACCCTCTGCAGCCGGGCATCGAGGGCTGCCCAACGATCGGCATCCGCGCTCCGCCTCGCCTTGCGATCTGCGTAGATTTCCTGCGGCGTTTCGCTCATGCCGGCGCTGGAAAGCCCAGCAGGCGGGCGCCGCTGCCTGCTGGAAACGAGTTTCGGATTGCGTCGGCCACGAAGGCATGGGCGGTGACGACGGCGTCGCGCAGACCACGACCCATGGCAAGTTCTGCGGTGACAGCTGCCGAGAGGGCGCAGCCGGTTCCGTGGACCGGCCCCGTTTCGATGCGCTCCCCGGACAGCCACTCGACGCGGATCTCGTCGCCCTCCCGATGGGCGAGCACATCATCCGGCGCACCTTCCGCGTGGCCTCCCTTGACCAGGGCCGCTTCCGCGCCGAACTCCTTGATGAATGCGCGCGCGGCCTCCTCGGCAGCTTTAGGTGTGCCGACGTCGCAGCCGAGCAGGGCCTCCGCCTCGGGCCGGTTCGGGGTGACGAGAGCGGCGCGCCCGAACAGTTCCTGGAGCATCGGCCAGGCCCGTCGCTCCAGGAGCGGCGTTCCGCTGCTGGAGAACAGGATGGGGTCGATGACGATCGGAGTGGCCGGGGGCAGCACCTCCAACCCCCATGCGACGTTTCGCACCACATCATCACTGGCGAGCATGCCGAGCTTCAAGGCGTGGGGCGGAAGATCGCCGAACAGCACGCGAAGTTGATCCAAGACGACCGACGGGAAGGTTGGCAGCACCCGATGGACCTTGACGGTGTCTTGAATGGTAAGGGCCGTCGGGACGGCGGCTCCGTGCACACCCAGCGCCCGGAAGACCTGCAGGTCGAGCTGGAGCCCGGCACCCCCTGTGGGGTCCGAGCCGGCCACCGAGCACGCGATCCTCCGGCTGGTCATGGGCGGGGAAGGTAATGAACGGTAAGATCGCCGCCTTGTTGCGGGACGGAACACGATCGGGAGGCTGGGCAGGCACGCTGGTGCTCGCCGTCGCCCTGTTCGGGCTGGCCGCACACACCGCCGATGCCCAGGACATGTGGTACGCGGAGAAGTACGCGGCTGGGGATGTCCCCATCAGCGTCGAGCAGCTCTGGTCCCGAGGGCCACTCTTCCGCTCGGAGACCGTGATCGCGGCGCATCCGATCGTGACCCTCGTTCGCGGCGACCGCTATATCATCATCGACCGCCTGGAGCAGACGGGGGTGAGCATCGAGCGGAATCCGAAAGCGCTGAAGGATTCCGCAGCCGGCAAGCGACCCTTCGGCAGGGAACTCGACGCGCTGGTCGCGGCCGGGGGTGAATTCGTCCGCGAGCAGGATTTCGCGGGGAACAAATGCGATCTCTACCGCCTGACGAGCCAGGAAGGTCGCCGCGAAGTCTGCACGACCCAGGACGACGAAAAGCTGCCCGTCCTCACCCGCGTCTGGATGCGCAGTTCGCAACGCCGCGCCGAGAACCGTTACGTGAACTGGACTCGGCAAGTCCAGGTGCCGGAGACGTTCTTCGATCCGGATCCGCGTATTCCTCTACGCCAGATCAGCTATCAGGAATATATCGATCGGGCACCGAAGGATCTCAAACTTCCTGCCCCGCCCCTCTACCGCAACCTTCTCCACGGCACCCGCTAGGCGCACCTAGGCGAACGGACGTTCAGCTCACCCAGGTGATGTTGGCGTCGGCGATGGCCGGGCTTCGTGCTGCCAGGATGGCGAGCTTGCGGGCGACGCTGCCGGCCAGGGAGCGGAAGGCTTCCGCGGCATCGCTCTCGGGGGCGTGAACGAGGATCGGGCGTCCCAGGTCGCCGCCTTCGACCACGCGGGTATCGATCGGAATCTCGCCCAGAAAATCCACGCCCAGTTCGTCGGCGATGCGTTTGCCTCCGTCCTTGCCGAAGATGTGGTACTTGCGATCGGGAAGATCCGGCGGGACGAAGTAGGCCATGTTCTCGACGATGCCGAGAACCGGAACATCGACCTTCTCGAACATGGAGAGGCTCTTGCGCGCATCGATCACCGAGAGATCGTTCGCGGTCGTGACGATCACGGCACCGGCAAGCGGCGCTTGCTGGGTGAGCGTGAGCGCCGCGTCGCCCGTGCCCGGCGGGAGATCGATCAACAGGTAGTCGAGCTCACCCCAATCGACATCGACCAGGAACTGGCGAATCAAGCCGTGCACCATCGGGCCGCGCCAGATGACGGGCGAGTCGTCGGTGAGGAAGAAGCCCATGGACATCAGCTTGAGCCCATGAGCCTCCAAGGGGACGATCTGGTTCTTGTCTTCTCCCTTCGCTGTCTGCGGACGTTGATTCACGCCGGCGAGCAGGGGAAGAGAAGGGCCGTAGACATCCGCATCGAGCACGCCCACGGTCGCGCCGCTGGCGCGGAGCGCGAGGGCCATGTTGATCGCCGTCGTGCTCTTGCCCACGCCGCCCTTGCCCGAGGCCACAGCGATCGTGTTCTTCACGCCGGGAAGGATCGGCCCTTCCTGGGGTGCCGGGCCGCGCCGGCCTCGGGTGTTGGCGGTCATCGTCACTTCGGCGGATTCCACACCCGGAAGGGCTTCCACCCGCTCCTTCGCCTGGCGTTGAAACTCTTCCTTGACCGGGCAGGCCGGGGTGGTCAACTCGATCTTGAAGGAGACGTTGCTTTCTTCGATGCGCACGTCCTTCACGAAGCCGAGATCGACGATGCTCTTGCCGAAATCCGGGTCGATGATCGGGCGAAGGGCTTCGATGACGACTTCTTCGGTCACGTTACTCATGCATTCTCCATCGTTTGCGCGGGCAATGTGTTCAGCCATTGGGCCATTTCGGGCTCCTGGCGTCGCAGATCTTCCAAGGTGATCCGGGTCAAGACTTCACGAACGGCCAGATCGACGCTTCGCCAGAGGGCGCGCAGGGCACAGTTGTTTCCGCGCACACACAACTTCGCCTTGCCGGGATGGCAGGCGCAGAAGCCCTCCGGGAAGAGCGCACCGCCCAAGACCTGGACGGCGTCCCAGGCGGTGATCTGGTTGGCTGGGCGCGCCAGGCGGTAGCCACCGGAGGCACCGCGGGTGCTCGATACCAGGCCTCCTCGCCGAAGCTCACGAAGCAGCTTGGCCGCATAATCCGCCGAGAGGCCTTCGGCCTTGGCGATCTCCTGGATCGTCAGCATCGCGCCGTTTCGCCGCGAGAGTTCGATCAGACAGCGGAGGCCGTATTCCTCCTGGGCCAGAAGCTGCATGGGAGGCTCAGGCTCGGAAATCCGGACGAATCTGTCAAGATTTCTGCTTGCCCCGGCGCGGTGCTTCCGCGAGATTGCGGCGCTTCGAAAGGGGGCTGAAATGGGCACGTGGGACGACTCATGGTTCTGGATCGTGTTTGGAGCGGTCGGCCAGGCGATGTTTTTCGCCCGTTTTCTCGTCCAGTGGGTCGCTTCCGAGCGGGCGGGCCGGAGCTACGTCCCCGTGGCCTTCTGGTGGCTCAGCTTGATTGGCGCCGCCATGATGTTCACCTACGCCGTGCACCGCCAGGAGCCGATCTTCCTCGTCGGGCAGGCGGTCGGCTGGTTCGTCTACTCCCGGAATCTGATCCTGCTCCGGCGCACCGCCGCCGCTGGCGGTCCCTCCCAGCCTGCCTAGTCCCTTGTATCGACCAAAGGCGGAAGTGTTGTCATGCTAAGCACTGCGTCCCCCGCAGCCAATCGGTTCTCGCCGTGTCGCGGGCCGATTCATGGGGCCCGTATGTCGAAGAAGCGGTATCGGATTGACTTGACGG
>JAAETT010000149.1 GCA_024228115.1 bacterium | reverse complement strand
GGGGATCTTGTTCGGAGCCTTGCTTCGGCTCCGTGTCCCAGAAACTCGTCGGTTCCCTTCCTCGTCCAATCAAATGTGAGCTGGCTTCAAAACCAGTTAGCTCCGGGCTCGAGCAAGGGGCAGAGCTCGTTGGAGGAGCGCCCTGCGGCGCCCCGCGAATGTTCGGAGGGGAGGCGGGGTTCCAATCAAGGCGAATGGATGTCGGGCGTTTTCCAGGAGGCCAGCGTGCTTCACGGCCTCGGCCGCAATCACAGATCTCGGGATCTCTTCCAGGTCTCTTCGTTTGGTTCTGCCCTGTTCTCATTGGAACTGACTCCAGTTGGGCGACGGGATGCCCCGCCCCCGCACCTTCTACGTTGTGGCCAGGAAGCGCTTCATCTCGAAGGCGCGATCCTTGCTCAGCATGAGATAGACAACCCGGCCGAGCTTGGCGGCCAGAATCGAAAGCGCCTTGGCCTTGCCGTGTCTCCCCGCGACACGCCGAAGGTGCTTCTGGTCCTCGGGGTTGTTGCGCAGGAAGAGAACCACGGCCTCCGAGAAGGCCCACTTCAGGTGGACGTTCCCGATCTTCGCTCCCCCACTGCCCAGCTTCTTCCCCGCCGAGGAGTGCTCGCACTTCACGAGCCAGGCGTAGGAGAGGAAGTCCTGGACCCTTGGAAACCTCTGGATGTCGTGGATCTCGTAGAGGATGGCCAACACCAGGACCTTGCCGATGCCAGGGACAGGGCGGAGGCGGTAGTAGGCCTGGGAGTCTTGCTGTTTGACTCGGCGCTCGAGGTGAAGCTGGAGGTCTCGGATCACGTCGTCGTAGTGCCGGGTCAGCTCGAAGTCGACCTCCATGCTCTTGCTTGTATCGGGATCCGTGAAGGCCTCCGCGACTCCCTCCCGGTTGCCTTTGTAGGCGATCTTCGCCGGTGGAACGGGAAACCGGGCGAGACAGCAGGGCCGCAATCCGGGCAAGTGGTTTCACCATGTCGAATTGGCGATGCTCGCGATGCGAAAGACCGAACCCGTGAAGTACGTAAGCAAGATCAACCAGCGCTACCTATCGTACGTGTTGCTCGGGGTCGAGTGAAGGGACGTGAGCCTCACGCATATGGGGAGAGGGAATGAAGATCGGAATCGTTGGTCGTGGCAGTTTGGGAACCGCGCTGGGAGTCTCGGCCCAAACCTCAGGGCATGAGGTTTGCTTGTTTCGGCGCGAAAGCGCGAAGCCGAAACCCGACTCCCCGGTCGAGGAGCGTGTGCTCGATGCCGGAGTCGACTGGGCTTCGTTCGACTTCATCGTGTTGGCTTTCGAAAAGAAGGCCAGCAGCGTCGACGACCTGCGAGACGACGAGACGCTGGGGCGCTTGCTCGAAATTCCGTGCGACACGACGATTGCTTCAGTGGTTCTCTCCCCATCGACGGAGCTCCTCGACGGCTTCCTCGAAGAGCACAGCATCCTGCACTTCGTTTCGACTCCCGCGGCGGCGCTACCCGGCGCGGTAGCACTGATTCGCGACAGCATCGGAAGTGAAGCCACGCGCAAGCCGCTGTTCGCCGCATTTCCGGAACTCAAGTGGCGCGTGCTGCCCGAGGGCGAGTACGCACGATTGGGCTTCCTGATCATTGGCGCGGGCATGGCGGCCGCATCTCTAGCTCATCTCGCGACATTGCTCGGGGGGCCACTCAGCCGACTCGAGTTGGAACATCTACAAGACGTCCTGGGCGATGCCCAGCGACTGATGGCGCTCACGGAGGGCGACGGCTTCGAGGCGTTTTCGAGGGTGGCGACGCCGGGTGGCTTCACGGAGAAGATCCACAACAAGCTCTTCACCACCGAGTGGCCCTTGAAGGAATCCTCGTGACGGACTCCCCGTTCTTCCAGGACCACATGCCGGGGAACGTCTGCTTTGGCTGTGGCGTTGCGAATCCCGCCGGCTTGCAGATCAAGAGCGCGTGGGAAGGCGAGGTCAGTGTCTGCCACTACGCACCGCGCGAGGAGCACCATGGTTTTCCGGGACTGCTGTGCGGCGGTGTCCTCGCGACGTTGATCGACTGCCACGCGATGTGTACGAGTCTCGCGATCCTGTGCCGAGAGGCGGACCGCCCGCTCGAAGAAATCACGAACTTCGGGGCGATCACCGGCGATCTCTCGATTCGCTATCAAGCGCCAACGCCGACAGCGGGCGACTTGAAGCTCACGGCCGAACTCATCTCACGAGAAGGGCGCAAGCTACGGTTGCGCTGTGCGAGTCATGTTGGCGATGTGCAGACCGCGAGCGCCGAAGTGACGATCATCGAGATGGATGGGGCCAGAATGAGCGCGCTCCACGGTTCCAACGGCTAGCGGAGGCGAACGAGCGAGCCGTTCGAAGCGGAGTCCCTCTTGCTACGGCCTCGCTTGATGCGTCAGTCCCCGAGTCCGAGCGATTCCTCCGCAATCCGAGTCGCCCAGCGATAATCGGACTTTCCGTTCGCCTGGCGCTGCAGACGGTCGACGCGGATGACGTGCTTCGGGGCCTTGTAGCTTGCAAGGTTCTGCTTCACCGATTGGATCAAGGCTGCGTCTTCGATCGACGGGTCGGCGAGTTGGACGACGGCCGTGATGGCCTGGCCCCATCTCGGGTCGGGCATGCCGACGACGTTGCAATCCGCAACCGCGTCGTGGAGTTTGAGGGCCTCTTCGACCTCCTCGGGGTAGATCTTCTCGCCGCCCGAGTTGATGCAGACCGATCCGCGCCCGAGCAATGTGATCGTGCCGTCTTCTTCGACAGTGGCGAAATCACCGGGGATCGAATAGCGCTGCCCGTCGATCATGGGCCACGTCTCTTCGCTCTTCACCGGATCCCTGTAGTAGCCCACCGGTAGAGGACCACCGAGCGCGAGCCGCCCGCGATCGCCGGAACCGGGCGCGACCGGTTTGCCCTCTTCATCGAACACCTTGGTGAACTCGCCGAGGCTGAACCGTGCGGTCGTGGCCTGGTTGGGGTCGCTCTCGAGTTTGGCCGCGAACCCCACGCCTTCCGATGAACCGAGCGAATCCAACAAGCGCATGCGCGGACTGAACTCGAGAAGCGCCTGCTTGACCGGCGCGCTCCACATGACGCCGGATGAAAGTATCAAGAAGATCGACGAAAGATCGTAGGGCTCGCCGCGATCTCGCGCGGCTTCGAGCGCTTCGAGCATGGGGCGGCTGAAGGCGTCGCCCACGATCGTCATGTGGGTGGCGCGGTGCCGTTCGACGCTGCGAAACAGTTCGTCACCCGAGAACGAGCGACCTTCGAGCGTGATGATCGTGCCGCCGGTCATGTGGGTCGTAAGCGCCGAGATGCCGGAGGTGCCGTGCATCAGCGGGGCCGCCGCTAGTTGTCGAGTGACACGCCCGTTGGCTGCGATCTGTCGGACCGACGCCAGCACTTCGTCGATCGTCTGGGGCACTGTCTTCTTCAACCCGGCGTACGTCGCCTTCATGGTCTGGATCATGTTCCCGTGGGGCCACATCACGCCCTTTGGGTTGCCCGTCGTGCCGCCCGTGAAGAGCATCCAGATGTCGTCGGGCGACCTTTCGATCCTCGGTGCCGGCTCATGCCCCGCGATCAGCGCTTCGTAGTGTTCGGACCAGTCGGGCGCAGCGTCGCCACCGACCTGGACGAGCATGCGCAACTGCGGGAGCGATTCACGAATCTCACCAACCGATTCGGCCAACGTCGCGTCGAAGAAGAGGGCCTGGCAGTCCGCGCCCTCGAGCAAGGAGTGCAACTCCTTCGCCGTGTATCGGAAGTTGACGTTGAAGGGTGTGATGCGCTGCTTGAAGCAGGCGAACTGCGCTTCGGGATACTCGGGGCCGTTGTAGAGCGCGAGCCCGACATTGGCTGCGATCGGGAGGTCTGCCGCCCTGAGCGCTGCGGCGAGTCGCGCCGCACGGTCTTCGTACTGCCGCCAGCTGCGGCGGGTTTCACCACAAAGAAGAGCATCGGCCTCGGGAATCTCGTCGGAGATGGCTTCCCAGGCAGTCGCAAAATTGAGTTCCATCGCCCGATCATTGCGCGCCGGGAGGCGTGCGTCGAGGTGTCAGTTGCTTCCGCCGCCCGGCTTGACGCGCGCGGTCGGAAGCCAGCGCACCTTCGCGGCTTCGGGCAGTGCGACACCGGTCATCGAGTGACCGCCCGCGAAGGGGGCTTTGCGCTTCGAGTCGGGCGCGGGCCTCCACCTGCTGCGGTTCGGTCAACTCGTCGAAGTGGCGTCGCAGTTCTTCGAGGCACCACACGCGATATCGCGCCGTTCGAATGCTTCGATACGGTGCGCCCTCGATATCGACATCGAAGCGCTTCGCGCCTTGTTTCCATGCTTCGGCGTTGGCGGACAGGCAGGGCAGATAGACGGAACCGATCGCATCGAGAATCGGTCCCTGGTCTTCCGGAACATGGTCCAGCAGTTCGCCCAATGGGGTGGCACTGTTGGCGATCCGTCCTCGATCTCCCCCGAGGAGTTTGGGTGTTACTTGCCAAGGCACCCCTTGTTGGACATGGATCCCCTGTTGGAACTCCTATCCGCTCGCGACGGGGCTTTCACCCCGGCACGGGGCTCTGCTTCGGCCTCGACGATCATTGGCACGGCGAGTGGCGCGCTCTGCTTCACGTGGGCGGCGAGTACCTGGCGGACTGCAGCGATCCCGCTGACCGCCCGTCGCATTCATCAGCTTCGCGATTGCCTGGTCGCTGTGGACCTCCTCCGTGCTGGGCACTTGACACAACCCCTATACTCGGACATTGAGTGGAGACGCAATTCGTTCTTCCTGTGCTCGACAAACGGGGCAGGGCAGGTCAGACCGGCAAGAGCCGGTGGAGAGGACTAGCTAGCAGTGACGACAGATAGTGAAGACGAACAGGCAAGGAGCGAGACGCGCATCAAGAGGTTCCTGTCTTTCTGGGCCACGTTTCCGGGCGTGCTGACTGGTGGTGTCCTCCTCTTGATCGGGATCACCGTGCTGGTTGTGGTGATCAGTTACCTTTGAACACCGGCATAGTCGCCTGAGTGTCGAGTACGCGACCATGCTGGCCTCTACCTCATCCGTAGGCTGACCCACCCCGGACTGGCGGTCGCTCCGACACTCCTCGGGGCAAACCTCGTGGAGGTCGTGTCTGAGGGCTTGCCAGGCAACCCCTTGTCGGGCATGAATCCCCTGCTGGAACCCCTATCCCCTCGGAGGATCTGGAGATCTTGCGAGCCGCCGGCTTGAAACCGACCGCGGTCGCCTGGATGGAGCACCGAGAGGCTGTGATGGCGGGCATCCGCTGAATCGCAGATGCCCGTTGTCGGTGTGGCACGCAACGGAATTCCTGGATCCCTTCCTCCCCACGGGTCGTCGGATGACTTGGGTTAGCATCAAGAGGGAGCCAGGACATCTTGTTTAGCCGGTTGAAATACGCGGGAATAGGACTGATTGCGCTGCTGTTCCTGGGGCTTCTCGTCGCAATCGCGGCTTTCGTCACGCTTTGGATCGGTAGTTCACCTCCTCGGGACGATGGCATCGTGCGTCTCTATCCCGCGGCCCGCGTGATTACGATGGATCCGGACCGCCCCTTCGCCGAGGCGATCGCAGTAGGCGGGGGCAGGGTCCTTGCTCTGGGAACTCGGGCCGAAGTGGAGCAGGCATTGGAGGGCGATGAGTTCACCCTCGATGAGCGATTCGAAAACAAGGTCGTGATGCCAGGGTTCATCGATCCCCACCTCCACCCTTCCCTCGCTGCCACTGTTCTTCAGCTCGAAATCGTCTCTGCAATGGAATGGCTGACCCCCAGAGGCCGGACGGTCGCTGTGCGCGGGCGCGAGGCCTTCCTGGCACGGATCGCCGAGCTCGCCAGCGCGGAGGACGATGACGAGTGGTTGTTCGTCTGGGGCTACCACCAGCCCTACCACGGCGGGCTCACGCGGGATGATCTGGACAGCGCCTCACCCGATCGCCCGGTCGCCGTATGGCAGCGCTCATGCCACGAGATGTATTTCAACTCAGCCGCCTTGGAAGAACTCGGACTCGGGAAAGAGGACTTCGCGGCCGAGCCCAATGCAGACTGGGAAACGGGCCACATCTGGGAGACCGGTTTGTTCGCACTGGGCGGGGGCGTACTGCGCTCGCTCGCCAGCCCGGGTCGGTATCGCAGGGGGCTCACGATGATGAGCGAGATCCTGCATCGCGGGGGGCTCACAACCGTAGCTGAGCAGGGCTTCCCCCAGATCCAACCCCTCGCCGAACTCCTGATGCTGCACCTCGAAATGTACGGAGACGACACCCCCTATCGCTACGCGCTGGTCCCCAATGCGATGTACCTGATGCGCAAGTTCGGCGATGCGCCACGGGCCGAGCGCGAAGCCGAGAAAATGCTCGGCTGGTCGACCGACCGCGTGCGCGTGGTGCGACACGTCAAGTACTACGCGGATGGCGCCATCTTCAGCCAGCTGATGCAGATGAGCGAGCCCTATCTCGATGGTCACGAGGGCGAATGGATGATGTCACCAGACCAGCAGCGAGCTGTGCTCGAAACCTTCTGGCGACGAGGCTGGAGCATCCATATCCACGTGAATGGCGATGCCGGTCTCGACCTCGTCCTCGATCAGATCGAAGAGATGGAACGAATCCATCCCCGGGCCCCGGACCAGCGCTTGGTTCTGGAGCACTACGGGTATGCGCGTGAAGATCAACACCATCGGGCGCACCGACTGGGCGTGGATGTTTCGAACAACGCCTACTACACGCACGAGCTCGCTCCGATCTATGCTGACAACGGCCTTGGTGTCGAGCGCGCACAGGACATCTCACCTCTGGGCGGGCTGGCTCGAGCAGGCGTCCCCATCTCGTTCCACTCCGACTATCCGATGGCACCCGCCGAGCCACTGCTTCTGGCCTGGGTCGCGGTAAATCGCATCGGCAGTGACGGTCGTACCTGGGGAGAAGATCAGCGTCTCTCTCTCGATCTCGCTCTGCGGGCGATCACGATCGAAGGGGCACGAAGCCTGGGACTGGAGGATGAGATCGGTAGCCTCGAGATCGGCAAGCGGGCGGACTTCACCATCCTGGAGCGCGATCCCTACCAAACGCCTCCCGAGGAGCTCGCCGAAATCCCGATCTGGGGCACCGTTCTCGGCGGGCGACCCCACCCCATCGCCACGCGCGGGGTCGAGTAGGGGCCCTGGCCATCTAGCCTGCATCGGCGGCCCGATCGAACGAAACGCTATCGTGGCATGGAGTCGAAACCGGCTTTGGCCGTAGCATGGGCCAAGCCGCCAACCATTTGGAGCAGAGACGGTGGAGCCGATCAGTCAGCTTGCCGCCGAACGCATTTCCGTTCGCGCCTACGATACCGGGCGTCCTGTGCCGGCCGAGCTACGGACGCGTCTGCAAGAGATCGTGGCGGCGAACTGTCTGGGGCCGCTGGGCAACCGGGTGCGCATCGAGTCGGTCGATATCGACGAACTGGCCGCAGGCGAAGCCCGTAGCCTTGGGACCTATGGGATCATCAAAGGAGCCCGGCTCTACCTCGTGGCGGCGATCGAAGACTCTGCCGCCGCACGGGTGGATCTCGGGTACTGCCTCGAGAAGATCATCCTGGAGGCGACCCGACTGGGGCTGGGGACGTGCTGGATGGGAGGGACCTTTCGCCGGGCAAACTTCGCCCACAGCGCCGGGGTGAGGGACGATGAGATCATCCCCGTGATCACCCCGGTGGGCTTTGCAACCAGGCAAAAGAGCCTGCGCGAACGAGTGCTTCGCAGGCTTGCTGGCGCGGATCAACGCAAACCCTGGGATTCGATGTTCTTCCTCGGGGGCGCAGGCACTCCGCTTCCCCGAGGCGGGCGTTTCGATGCAGCGCTGGCCTGTCTGCGCCTGGCTCCTTCCGCGAGCAACAAGCAACCTTGGAGGGTCGTCGAGCAGAGCGAAACCGAGCGCTTCGACTTCCACCTCGAACGCACACCCCACTACAACGAGTTGATGCGCGGCATCGATCTGCAGATGGTCGATATGGGCATCGCGATGTGCCACTTCGACCTGGCTACCGCCGAAGCAGGCTGCAAGGGCGAATTCTCCAGGCGTTCCCCGGCACCGAGGCTGGGCGAAACCGAGTACATCGCCACCTGGCAGATGCAACCGAACTCGGGTGTGGAAACGGACTCCGACCACCCCTGATCAGCGACACAGCTGAGCCAGGGAGGGCTGAGCTGGTGCGCGGGCACAGCCCAATGGCGGGGATCCAGGGTCGGCTCAACCCCCGACTGCGCCCAGCTCCCGTCGCGATGAAAGTAGAGCACGCTGCCTGCAGACAACCCGGTTGCAACGGCTTCGCCATCGATCAGGTCCGTATCGGTATACAGCGCCCCAAGCACGCCGCGATCCTCGAACCCTTTCAGATTGCCATGCTTGTGGCTACCAGGGATCGCCCACAGCCATCCGTTTTCCTTCGTCGCGTCGTTCTTCTCTTGATCTTCGATCTCTCAGTCAGCACTTCTGGAAACTAATAGTGCTGAAGCCTCACAACGTTCTTCATCGTGCGGTGATAGCGCTCGATCTTGCCCTGCGTCTGCGGATGGTATGGCGCCCGCGAGGTGAGCCATGCGGCGCTCACCCCGGTATTCCTGGAGCTCACTCGAGAGGTACGCGGAACCGTTGTCGATCGGGTGCCATCATGCACCGGCAGGTGCGACCTCAACTGCGCGACGCATCAGCGCGAATAGCAGATCACCCTCCGCTGGGGCCTTTTTGCTAGGCAAGCCCGAGCGAAGCAAATACACTGGGACGGTGCTGGGTGCAGGTCATCCATCGCTGATGAAGCCAATACACTGCGGAAACCCGAAGAGCCGCAGGTTTCCATTCCTGGAGAATGTTCCTCATGCGGTCCCTGATCCCTGCTCTACTGCTGCTTCTCTTCTCCTCCGCCGCCCAGGGGACGATCATCGATTTCCAGTCGTTGGAACATATCGATGCCGGGCAGCAGGCCGCCCCGGGGACGCCCGTCTATTCCGAAAAGGGATACAAATTCGAAAGCAGTTCCGCTGACTACAGCATCGGCACGTGGGGGACTCTGAGCGCGAACTACCTGGGGAGCACCGCTCTCTGGAATGGTGATGGAACGGGAATCAACGGAGTCACGACCCTGACGCGTGCCGATGGTGGTGCCTTCAACTTGCTCTCCATGGAGATTGGAGAGATGTGGGCAACGGGCGGCGGGGTTTCCACAACTACGTTTGTCGGCATTCTCGCAGGAGGTGGCACTGTTTCCGCAGACAAGACCACCGATGGCATTCGGTCCACCGGTTCGGGATTTGAATATTTCTCATTCGTTGGATTCACCAATCTCACCAGTGTGAGCTGGCTGCAGGTCTCCCCGTACATCCAGTTCGACAACGTAACCACTGCATCTGCGGTTCCCGAGCCCGGCTCTCTCCTGTTGCTCGGCACTGGTCTGTTTGGCCTGCTCGGTTGTCACTCGCACCGTCAGCGTCAGCGGTGATCCTGCGAGCTTCAAGTTGTTCCAGTGACCCACCCCCAGTCTTCGTCCAATGGGTTGCACTGTTGGCGATCCGTCCTTGGGGGGGCTCCCAGGGTCGCACCCGTGGTCATCTCCAAGGGGCATACAAGATCGGCGGCTCAACGCCGCAAACCACGGGTCTACGCAATCACCTAGCCAACCATCCGGTTCTATTCGTGATTTCTGACCCGAGGCAAGGTGCTCCGGCCACTCCGGCAACCAAATCGCAGGCGGGGCACCGCCAGGGTGTGGCGAGATCGGCAGACGCGCCCTAAGGTTCCGGCATTGTTTGACCGATCGGTCAAAGCCCGCCCCGGAGGAAGATTGCTGTGAACTTGAAGCCCATCGAACTCGTCCCGGAAGAGACCGCTCGGATCGTCGCCAGCGAACGCAAAGTCAATCGTTTCGTGCGCCGCCGCGACGCGATTCTCGAGAAGTACCACCTCGGCGGTCGCAAAGGGCGGTACGACGACATCAACTTCGAGTTCATGGGGGGCACGAACGATCGGCTGCGCAAGCAGCACTACGACAAGAGCCTGCGACTGCTCTGGAAAGCCGAAGAAGAGATCCCCTGGTCGAGTTTCCGCGACTGTACGAAGAGCGAGAAGATGCTCCTCGAACTCGCCGATGGCTCGCTCAAGAACTCGGAGCGAGGTCACCTCGAGAAGATCAAGAGTGAAGAGTTCAAGGCGTTGCTGGATCGTGAGTACACACCAGAGCAGAAGCAGGCGATCGTCAACATCCTTTCGACGATCGGGCATGGTGAAGCCTATGCCTGGATGGTGTCCACCGAGGTCTTGAGCAGCGGAGTCGAGGGGACTGGAGCACGGGCAGCGCTGACCATGCAGGTGATGGAAGAGGCCAAGCACTTCGTCGTCTTGCGAGAGCTGATCAAGGCGTTCGATTGCCCGGTTCCGAGAATGTCGGTCTGGGAATACATGCTCATGGAGCGCACACTCAAATCCAAGGGGCTCGAGAAGTTCTTCGGCATGAACGTCGTGATCGAGGGCTTCGCGCTGAATCTCTTCGGACTACTCAGCACGCTTCCCGGCCTCGAGATCCTCCGTCTGTTCCATCTCGACGAGTCACGCCACACCGCGCTTCCCAGCAACTACTTCAGCGAGAAGCCGATGACCCGGCGGCAAAGCAAGGGGCTGTTGGCCAGGATCCGCAGGGGCATGCTGCTGGCGCCGACTCTACCGCTCATGACCTATTTTGAACGGGATTTCGCCGTTCTCGGTCTCGACATCTACGATTTCGCTGGGTCCATGTTCCGCAAGGTGGTCCACCTCTCGGAGCGCGTCGGCTTCGAGCTTCCCATCCCGGGGCCGAAGCTACTGCCCCTGGTCAACGTCATGTTCAACAAGCGCGCCAAGCGAACCCGAAAGAACTATACGCCCAAGGAATATCACCTGGCAGAGACGACTCAAGGGGCCTCCGAGTTGGCCATCGAGGCTGAAGTCTTCGAGCTGAATCAGCCGACGGCCATCGCGGGCTGACCGGCCACTGAGGCTTCTTGACGGGCGCTTCATCGTCGCTGCCCATTGTGTGGCCGAGAGTGTGCGAGCTGCGCACCGGCAACGATTGGATAGCCTGTCGAGATGAGCTCTCGAGCTTCGACCGAAAAGGGGTCACTTGCCGTCTTTTCGCCGGCCGGTCATTCCAACGTCAAAGGGGCCGCCTCGCGGGAGGCCATCCTCGACGCCGCGCGCATGATTCTCGGAACA
The DNA here is from genome assembly GCA_024228115.1 of bacterium. Classification (NCBI taxonomy): domain Bacteria; species bacterium. Next base: position 2,015 of record JAAETT010000149.1, on the reverse strand, counting down.
CAGGGGCTCAGCGGGTGCAGCCTCGCCGTAGTGGCGGAGGCAGCTGGCTGTAGCAAGGGGACGATCCTCTATCACTTCGGCACCCGGGACGGCTTGCTGATGGCACTGATTGCGGAGGGGACGAACTTCTTCAGGGCTACGCTCGAGTCGGCGTTTTCCAGCTACGAACCCGACGGAGGGGGCATCGAAGACGCAATCCGAATCGCGATGACGGATCTCTTTCGCGAAGAGAACATGATGCTGCTCTCGGCAGAGCGAGAACTCAGCGGAATGGGCCAGCGAAATGAGGTCGTGGCTGCCGAGCTCATCCAAGGAGTCGCCAGCCTGGTCGAATCCATCGCGCGCTTCGGTCTCTCGATCGAGTTGGGGCCGGACCTCAATGATCTGCGAGTCCGTGCTGGCTCTATCGTGGCTGCCACCTTCGGCCAGGTCGAACTCTGGATCTGTTCTGGAGGAGGAGATCCTGGCCCGCACCGTGAGGCGGCGATCCGTAGTGCGCGCGCCATCGCTCTCGAGGGGGTGCGGAGGGAATAGCTTCGCGTGATGCACCCCACGACACGTCGATGAATGCGCATTGAGCATGAGGATAGGAGTATCCTCTGCCTATCCTCTATCCGCTCGCGTTGCAACCAAACGGGGAAACGGGTGGACTGCCGATCGAACGGGGAGATGCCATGATGCCCGCGATGCTCAGTCGAGGCTGTCTCAGCCTGGTCGTCCTCGGATGGGTCCTCGCAGTCTTCCTGGCAGCGGACGGCCAAGCCCACGGCGACGTCCACCAGGGCATCGATGATCTGGGTCGTCAGATCGATCGGGCCTCACCGCGTTCGGATGGACAGGCCTCTCTCTCGAATCTCCACATCCGGCGAGCGGACCTCCACGGACTGGACGCCAACTGGGATGCCGCGCTGGCAGATCTCGATCGCGCTGCCGCACTCGATCCCCGGCGACGCGGGATGGACTACCTTCGCGGGCGCGTGTTGCTCGATGCGGGCCGCGCCGCCGAAGCCAATGCCGCCCTGCACCGCTTCTTGACGGCGAATCCCGACCACGCCGCGGGCCGCGCCGCCCGAGCCCGGGCCTTGCTGCAACTCGACCGCCCCCTGGAGGCAGCGGAGGAGTTCCGGCGAGCCACCTTGCTGCAGCCGGCCTCGAGTCCCGACGACTATCTGGGACGTGCCCGAGCCCTTCGTTCCGCCGGATCCGAGTACCTCGGGGTCGCCATCACCGCACTCGACGAGGGGATCGCCGCTCTCGGTCCGGTGGTGGGGCTCGAGAGGCTCGCCATGGAGTTCGAACTCGAAGCCGGCCGTACCGATGCGGCATTGGTTCGACTGGATCGGACGGCGTCGGGGCTTCCCCGGAAGGAGACCTGGCTGGTGCGCAGGGGTGAGATCCTGGAGCGAGCGGGGCGACGCACCGAGGCCCAGGCGACGTTCGAGGAGGCTCGGCTCGCCCTCGGGCGGGTTCCGGATCACCGGCGCAGGACTCTAGCCATGGTACAGCTCGACACCCGGATCAGCGAGGCCATGGTTCGCCTGGCGTCCGCGACGGACGAATACGGTGTGCCTCCGCTCCCGCCGGAAGGAACCAGAGGACAGATCCGATGACCACCGCCACACGATCTATCGCATTGCTTTTCCTGGTCGTGACGATCGGATCCGCCGATGGATCCGGCGCGGCCGTCCTGGTACCTGCCGGTTCCACCTGGAGCTACCTGGACGATGGATCCGACCAGGGGACGGCCTGGCGAGATCCCCTCTTCGACGACACCGGCTGGGCCATTGGCCCAGCCGAACTCGGCTACGGAGATGGCGGCGAGAGCACGGTGCTCGGCTACGGACCCGACCCGAATGACAAGTATGTCACCAGCTATGTTGGCGATCACGAGAAACCGTAGAAATCTGATCATCTAGCCGTGGTCGCGCGCGAGTGCTGGTTTCTCGTCAGAACGGCGAATCGGTGTCGGTCGGATCGGTGTCGAGTTCGCGATCGAGAGCCGCGAGGTAGTGTCT
>JAAETT010000148.1 GCA_024228115.1 bacterium | reverse complement strand
CGGAGCTGGCGATCCCGAGAGAAGGCCACCTTGAAAAACACACCCACAAAGGGCTAATCACACCACACCTGTCTTGGGCGGCTCCCTATGGCCGCTTTTCAGACGTTCACGTATGGCCGGTTTTGAGGTGTTCACCGAGGAAGGGGCTCTCGGCAGCCGCGAATGCATCCACCCATTGAGAGGTTTCCCAAGCGAAGGGTCTCGCCGCAGCTGCAGTACCATCGCCGTTCCCCGCCAAGATAGGAGCGCTGGTGATGGCATTGAACGACCTACGCCCCGCGATGGTCCTTACGCTCGTGATCTTCGCGTCTGCCCTTCGCGACCTCATTTTCCTCGGCCTATCCCTCATGTTCCTCGTCCTCCCCTGGGGTGCCCTCGCCATTGCCCGGCTAGACCTCCAGTGGCTCGGGCGCTTCAACCGCGCACTCTGGGCCGTGGCCTACGTATGCTTGATTGTCCTCGCGATCCTATTGGTCCGAGCAGATGCTCCGTACGATCCAAACGATGTCTTCGGGCTGATGGCCGTACTTGAGATGCCTCTTCTTCTTCTTGTTGCCCTGGCGGTGCCGTTCTCCATCGTTCCGCTTCTAGCCCGAGCAGCCGCGCGCCCTAGCGACGCGGCGCGACAATTAAGCCAAGCGCGGCAAGAACTCAGATCTCTCGACGCCCGAATCGCTACAGCGCAGGAAGAAGCTAGGTTCTTCGAGGACGCTTCAGAGGTGGGAAGAGATCACCTACAGATGCTTGAACGCGTGCTCGCACGCCACAAGTTCCGCGACCACGGAATCGGATTCGCGACGGGCGTCTGCTCGTCCGCGTTGGTCGCTGCAGCTGCGGAGGTCTTCTTGCGCCAATAGCCGCGAGAAGACCTTGGGTAGAAAACAGACATCTTCATACATAGCGCGGATGACGCCAAGAAGGTCTAGCCCGGAAAATTCATGAAGAAGTCTCGTTCTTGAATTGAAGAAGGCCCCAGTTGCGGTAGAAACGTGTTGCGACACCCGTTTCCCCTCAACAAGGGCCCCTTCATGAAGCCGGATTCTACCGCACAGACTG
>JAAETT010000147.1 GCA_024228115.1 bacterium | reverse complement strand
GGAGATGATCGGACTTCTTGGCATGCTTGGTCATGGTGGCGGTTCCTTCTTGGTGTAGTGACCCCCTCCGTAATACACGGAGGGTGAAGGAGCCGCCGCTCTCAAACTCTCAGAAAATCAACCGGTTCTGGGACATCCCCCCCGTGACGGCGGAAGCCCTTCGCACCGGTAAAGCGCAGCCCACCCCAAGTTGACATAACTTGTTATGTCAAGGCGGAGCGAAGCGGAGCCCGAGGAGGGGGCCGGACAGGGGCAGGTCGGATAAAGCAGCTTTATCGGACAGGGCTTGCAAGGGACGTGAACGGCCCGCGCTCACGGCTTCCGAGTTCGGTGCCCGTCCCGCAGGGCCGGGCGCGACCCTTGCCGCCCGGCTGCCCCGGTGAGGAGTGAAGCGACGAGGGGAGGCCCCCTCCGACGCTTGGGGTGGGCGGACGCGGGAGCAACCCACTCTCGCACGCCTCGAGCCCGGCTCCGGGCCGAACCCGGCGTCGGCGCATGAGCCCCGTGCGGGGCTCCG
>JAAETT010000146.1 GCA_024228115.1 bacterium | reverse complement strand
CCCCGTCTCCTGTTCGATCCGACGGAGCGTCCACCCGAGCCGGCCAAGTGCCAGTATCTGCTGCTGTTTCTCTGCGTCCAAGACATTTGCCATGGCCGGCGAGGCTATCCGCCTCGCCCGCCTCAACGTCCTGGACGACTCCCCGTTCTATGGCCGGTTTTCAGGTGATCACGTATGGCCGCTTTTGGGTGTTCACCGAGGCGATCTGGTGGACAAGTCGACGCGCACGATCGGCGATTCGACTCTCATCAGAGTCAAGAAGGGTGCGAAGGCAGGCTTCGACGTGAGCCCGAGGCAGGTATAGATGGTCCGCGGCCAACTCCACCTCCACGAGGGCTTCAACCAGGTCGACAGCGAGAGTCGGCTCGGCCGACGTTACCGCAGAGAGACGGTCCCAGAGGAGACGACCTGTTGTCGGTCGCATCCCTGCAAGCCGAAGGGTCCGCGTTCCGAGCGGGAGGGCTTCCCGAGGAACCAGCTGAGGCAGGAGGAAAAACCACAACAGGTCGTCTGCTTCGCGTGAATCATGATCCTCAGCCTCAAGAACATCGAGCCGCCATTCCCAAAAAGAAACGAGTCTTGCCGGGAGGTGGGAATCCAACGTGTCGCCAGCGTCCTTCCAAGCAGAGTAGAGTCCCCAGTAGATTCGGTTCCCGACATCGGGAGTGACCGGGAAGAATGCCTCGACGATCCCGTCCACGTCGCCCACGGCGCAGTCTCCGCGGACGACGGCGATGAGAACGTGACGCCGAAGCCCAGCCAGGGGCGCCCAAGCGGACCTCTCGTCGGGCTCCTCGAATTGACTAACAGACTCCAGGTACAAGTGCCGGAACTCGCGGAAGCTCTCAGAGGAGTAGGAGCTGGTGACGGCGAACGTGGACCAGCAGGGGGTGTCGGCTAGCCGCACGGCCCCTTTCCGAAAAAGGGTAGGAAGTCGCTCTCGTGTCCAGGTGGGCGCAATCAGGAGCAACTGAGGTACATGCCTGCCTATCACCGAAAGCACGATCTCCCTGGACAGGCCGGCATGTTCAAGGAGAGACTCTAGGCGGCTGTGCAACCAATCTTCGGCATCGTCAGCCGCCGCAGGGCGGTTCTGTCGGTACTCCCACAGTCCGATCTGGACTACTAGCCGCACAACGTCCCCGACGAGGGAATTCAGGGAAGACGTAACTAGTGATTCGACGCGATTCTCGAGCGAGAGCGCGGGTCGCGTCTCAAGGGCGAAGGAGAGCCGGAGAGCAGCCTCTGCTGCACGATGAACGTCCTCCGCGAAATCGCTAGGCCCGTCTCGCTGTACAAGCAGCGCTAGGAGTTCGGTGCCCTCGCGAACCACCCGAACGCGATCCGAGATCGATGACGCAGCTTCGACGCTCCTTTCGGATGAAGCGCTTTGCATGACACAAGCGACTGCAACTTCTGTCGGTTCCTGCCAGTCAGCGTCGTCGGAGGCCTCGCACCTTGCCCTTAGGCCCCTCAAGCAAGCGACAACAAACCCATGCTTGAATGGCGCGTCGATCAGCTCTCGGCAGAGGTGGAGTGCATCTGCACCACCCTCAGCAACCGCCTGCCGGAGTGCTTCTTCCAGCCCCCGAGTACCTGCTGCACTGTCGTCGTCATGAGACCAGTTAGAGAGAAGATCTAGCAGTACTGGGCCGGGCATCGATGCGAGGTCGGAAGCGCTATAGGGGCTCTCATCTCCAACCCAGTACCCATCTGACGTGCTGAATCCGACTTCGTCCAGGTCCTGTTGCTCGCGCGTAGGGATCTGGTCCTCAACGCCAAGCTCCCGCGCCAAGTCAGCAAGCTCAGGCGGAATTCGATCATGAAACCACCGAACCCTTGGCTTCTGCCATGATTGAACTCGATCCCGGATGTCATGGATCGCGAGGATTCCCGGCTCGGAGCTGGGCCAGTTTCGAAGCGACTGACAAAGACGGCCGGCGCTGGGTCCCCGTCTAATCGTGTGGGCGAAGAGGATTCTTGCCGCAGGTGAAGCGTTAGAGAATTGCTCTCGAAGCAATAGAGCAACCTCTCTAGCCCCGAATGATGTCTCGGCGAGGGCCTCGTCGCCAACGGTCTCATCCAGTTCTGCTTGCAGACGTAGCCCGTGCGCGGCAAGCACCCGTAGCCTGATCCTCTGGAAGATCTCCCCGGATTTGTCTGCGAAGAGATCCCATGTCTCCCGAACAACCTCAGCTGGGAGGAACGGGTCGACGGCAGGGGGATGTCCCGTCCGCTGTTGATCTTCTCTGAGCGGCGGCTCCGGTTTGAATCCTAGGCGACGCGCTTTGCAGTCGCCTCTTCGCTGGTTTCGGACACGGTGAGAGCTCGGACGAGCTTCTCGATGTCGCGCCACCCTTG